>NZ_JAPKIB010000013.1:0-122448 GCF_036759925.1 Kluyvera sp. CHPC 1.2972
GGATGTGCATATTACGCTTTCCCGCTTGAGAGTCAAGCATTTATTTTCGCTTTCGCCTCTCGAGATTCTCAGGAGAACCTCGCTGACCCGGCGGCTTATTTGCCGTTGTTCCGTGTCAGTGGAGGCGCATTATAGGGAGTTCTGAGACGTTGACAAGCCCTGTTTTAAAAAAACTTTTCAACCGTCTCTTTTTTGCTCAAATCAGGCTGAAACAGGCAGTTTTTCGAGCGTTTCAAAGCCGTAACGCTGTAAAACGGGTAAAAGTTGCTCAGTTTCTGTCGTCAACGCCATGCAGTAAGCCAGATTTGCATCGCTGGATTTCGCATCCGGCGCTTCATGTTCCAGCAACCAGGCTGTACGACGCGCAATTGCCGCACCGGAATCTACCAATCGGGTACCTTCGGGAAGCACCTGCAGTAACTCATCCTGTAATAGAGGGAAGTGAGTACAGCCGAGCACGACGGTATCCGGCGGTTCCTGCATACGCAGCCATGGACGCAGAATACGGCGCAGCTCTTCCAGAGGAACCGGCTCACCGTGCAGCTTCGCTTCCGCTAACTCCACCAGCTCGGCAGAACCCAGCATCTCGATACGACACTCATTGGCAAAGCGCGCAATCAGTTCATGGGTGTAAGGACGTTTAACCGTACCCCGCGTTGCCAGTAAACCCACAATACGGTTAGCCGACAGACGCGCTGCCGGTTTGATAGCCGGCACAACGCCCACAACCGGGAAGGCAAACTTGTCACGCAGCGCGGGCAAAGAGACCGTACTGGCCGTGTTACAGGCAATCACCGCCAGGGAAAGCGGGTAACGTGCCTGTACCGCAGTGACAATTTCAACAACGCGCTCAACGATAAACGCTTCGCTCTTCTCCCCATAGGGGAAAGCGACGTTATCGAAGGCATAGATGTAATGGAGATCCGGCAAGAGATGCCGGATCTCATCGTAGACCGACAACCCACCGACACCGGAGTCAAACACCAGTACGGTAGGACGTGGTTCAGAAGGTGTAGCTGCCAGACAAGGTGTATTCCCGTCCTGCAGTTGGGTAGCCATATGCTGTCTCGTAATCTTTATCGAACAGGTTGGCTATTTTACCACGAACGGTCAGGTGTGAGGTGACAGGATATGACAATCCGATATCCCACAGACTTACACCGCCCATTTTAACCCGACTAGAGGTACTTGTTGTCTCGTCATAGTTGTTGTCATAGCGCTGACCTAAATATTGGTAAGCAATATTCCAGCCGAGATCGTAAACCTGCCCGGTTACCTCATACTTCACCTGCTGTTTCGCACGACGAGCAAGAACCTGATTGGTTTCATCATCACGCGGATCAACATATTGCAGCGTCAGGTGATGTTCTACCGGCCCCGTTGTGATGTTCCCCGTCCACTCCAGACCTTTGATGGTGGCCGACTTCACGTTGATATACTGGTTGAAGTTGTTCGAACTTTTATAATCAATCAGGTTTTGAATTTCATAGTGGTACGCAGAAAGCCTCCAATCCAGCGATCCCGTAATCCCGTCAATCCCCGCTTCCCATTGTTTAGACTCTTCCGGTTTCAGATTCGGGTTTGCTGCAATACCTGAATAATATGGCGATGCATAACGTGTCGCACCGAATTGCTGCCCCAGAGACGGCGCCAGGAAGCTGGTACCATAAGAAAGCGTTGCGCGATAGCCATCAACAAACTCCCAACCTGCAGCGGTCTGCCATGTACCGTGCCAGCCAAACTGTTCATCGTGGTCTTCACGACCCGATGCTTCAAGCGTGACGGTATCGATCTGCTGCTGCCCCGTCAGGTAAACCCCCGTGGTATCGCGTTTATAAACATCAGAGTTCGTCGTGCTGCTGGATGTCAGCTTTTCCTGCTTCCAGTCAACGCCACCGCTGATCGCGCCGTGTCCAACCTCAACGTTGTTACCCCACTGGATGTAACGCTGCTCCATGTTATCCAGCGTGGCTTGACCAGCGTAGCGCCCAAGATTGCTGCTGTAGTTATAGTCTTTAAGGTGCTGATAGTTAGCGATAAGCTGGGTAGAGTAGATGCCAGAATTATAACGCAGCCCGGTGTCCCAGGATTGATTATAGTTCTGCCCTTCATCATTACCTTCAGGAGAACCGTATTTCGTATCCTGATCGTAATCGTTATTTGCCGTGTATCCATAGCCACGGAAGAATCCCGAGAAGCTATCGTCAAATTTGTGCTGCACGGCACCCCAGAACAGTTTATTGCGATAACCATCGCGGTCGCTATCGCCACTATAAGGAGAGCCCGGTTTAACGTTAAAACCTTTGGTCGTCTGGTAAGCGCCTGCCGCCGTCACCATCGTGTCACCAAAACGTTTATTCACCGCGCCGTCATAAGTCTGGTAGCCATTCGACCCCATTCCGGCATTGATCTGCGCACGTTCATCGTCACTCATCGTAATGATGTTCACCACACCACCAATTGCCCCGGAACCATAAACTGCCGAACGCGGCCCGCGGATATATTCGACACGCTGCACCAGGGATACCGGAATCTGGCCAATATCAATAGCGTTACCAATACCTGCCCTTGCCATCGGAATACCGTCGATCAGCACCAGCACATGGCGCGCTTCAGTGCCGCGCACAAATAGAGAAGAGCTACTCCCCATCCCACCGGTCTGCGAAATATCCACCCCCGGCAGACGACGCATCACGTCATTGAGATCTTTAGACTGCCAGCGTTGAATATCCTCACGCGTGACCACATCAGTAGGCGCCAACACCGTATTGACCGGCTGCTGAAAACGGTTAGCGGTTACCACCATCGAGTCTGAATTGCTGTCTTGCGCCCAGCCGGAAAATGCCGTGACGGATAACGCCGTCATCAGCGAAGCTTTTTTAATCATTTTTAAAAGCATCCAAATAGAAAAGGGATGCCGCAGGTTTTATCAGTTGCTCGCGACGATAAAACCCCATGCGACGTTATCCGGCAGGTCTTCGGGCTTGGAGGCTATATATAAAGAGGCGATGACTTCCCACGGCACGCCGCAGTGTCTGCATTAAATGCGCTCATCTCTTACCTTCCTTACCGCTGCGCGTCAGCCCCAGATTTACACTGGGTTCCCTTTTAACTCACAGGACCGGTACAGGGATGCTACATTTAGTTACATATAGATGTCCAGACTGCTATTTATGATTTTCACCGTCATCGGCGCTGGACATCCCCTGAACAAGCCCTACAATCCCCGCGTACTTTTATTATTCAGGATGCATCATGACCCCCGAACATCTCCCAACCGAACAGTACGACGCTCAGCTCGCCGAGAAAGTCACTCGCCTGCAAACGATGATGACGCCGTTTAGCGCGCCTGCGCCGGAGGTGTTTCGCTCGCCGGTCAGCCACTACCGGATGCGCGCGGAATTCCGCATCTGGCACGATGGCGATGACCTGTACCACATTATGTTTGACCAGCAGACCAAGAGCCGCATCCGCGTAGACGCCTTCCCTGCGGCAAGCCAGCTTATCAACACGCTGATGACCGCCGTGCTTGATGCTGTGCGTGATAACCGCGCGCTGCGCCACAAGCTGTTCCAGATTGACTACCTCACCACTCTAAGCAATCAAGCTGTTGTCTCGCTGCTGTACCATAAAAAGCTCGATGACGAATGGCGTGAGCAGGCCGAAGCGCTGCGTGACGCACTGCGCGCCCAAGGGCTGAACGTGCACCTGATTGGCCGCGCAACCAAAACCAAAATTGAGCTGGACCAGGACTATATCGATGAACGTCTGTTGGTTGCAGGTAAAGAGATGGTCTACCGTCAGGTGGAAAACAGCTTTACCCAGCCGAACGCTGCCATGAATATTCAGATGCTGGAGTGGGCGCTGGATGCTACGCAGAATTCACACGGTGACCTGCTGGAGCTGTACTGCGGTAACGGTAACTTCTCGCTGGCGCTGGCACGCAACTTTGACCGCGTTTTGGCAACTGAAATTGCCAAACCGTCCGTAGCTGCCGCGCAGTACAACATCGCCGCTAACCAGATAGACAACGTGCAGATCATCCGCATGGCGGCAGAAGAGTTTACTCAGGCGATGAACGGCGTGCGGGAATTTAACCGTCTGCAGGGCATTGACCTGAAAAGCTACCAATGTGAGACGATTTTCGTCGATCCGCCGCGTAGCGGGCTGGACAGCGAAACCGAGAAGATGGTGCAGGCGTATCCGAACATTCTGTACATCTCCTGTAACCCTGAGACGCTGTGCCAGAACCTGGAAACGTTGAGCCAGACGCACAATGTGACACGCCTGGCGCTGTTCGATCAGTTCCCGTATACCCATCATATGGAATGCGGTGTGCTGTTAACGAAGAAGTAAGACTGAAAGCAGGCCGGATAATCCGGCCTACAACTTATTGCTGTTCCTGCTTGCGGCTCCGCAACTTCACGCCAATCCAGAAGACCATCGCCACCGACAGTACCGCCGGGAAGAAATTAGAACCGATATCCGGGTACTCTGCGCGTACCACGGTGCTGTACAACAGCACGCCAAGAATAAAACAGGCGGCCGCCAGGCCCGGTAACCCGACCGGCATCGTACGATTCTGGTAACGTTGATGCAGGCAGTAAACCGTCAGCACCAGCGCAATAATAGGGAATATAGAGAAAGGTACGATGGAGCTGAACAGTGCCGCAAACGTCCCGTTAATCGATAAGCCAGCCAACAGCGCCAGCAGCAGCGTACCTTTATCTTGACCTGACTGTTTCATTGCTCGTCTACCACCTTATTCGGATTGATGTGTCATCTTCTCTTGTTCACGGCGATACCAGTAGTATGCGCCCTTGGAGATCATCCGTAACTGCAGCACCAGCCGCTCTTCCAGCTGTCGGCGCTGCTCAGGGCTTACATCCAGAGCCTCTGCACCCGCGCTAAATACAATAGTCACCATCGCCTCAGCCTGCGCTTCCGTGAACGCACGAGGCATATGGTTTTCGATTTCCAGATAGTCGGCAAGTTCCGCGATAAAATGCTGAATTTCGCGGGCGACCGCGGCACGAAATGCCGCAGAGGTGCCTGAACGCTCGCGCAGCAGCAGGCGGAAGGCGTTCGGGTTATTGCCGATAAATTCCATAAAGGTTGAGACGGAGGTGCGGATAACGCTGCCGCCTTTGGCGATACGCTGGCGCGCCTGGCGCATCAGTTGACGCAGCATCAGGCCGCTCTCGTCGACCATGGTCAGCCCAAGCTCATCGACATCGCGGAAATGACGATAAAAGGAGGTTGGCGCAATTCCCGCCTCGCGCGCGACTTCGCGCAGGCTCAGGCTGGCAAAGCTACGTTCGGCGCTCAATTGACTAAATGCCGCTTCCACCAGCGAACGCCGGGTTTTTTCTTTTTGTTGCGCTCTAACACCCATCACGATGACTGAATCCTTCCACAAGCCGTGCTGGCACTATACCAGAGATTAAAACGAATCGACTTACGCAGCTTTGTTAATGATTGTTTACATGCTATTTATGCTATTTCGTATGAAAAAAGCCCAACGATAATTGGGTTATTACTTCTATGATGTTATGATTCTGTTGCTTTTATGTATAAGAACAGGTAAGCCTTACCATGCCACATTCCTACGATTATGATGCAATAGTAATTGGTTCCGGCCCCGGCGGCGAAGGTGCTGCTATGGGTCTGGTGAAGCAAGGAGCCCGTGTCGCCGTTATTGAGCGTTATCATAATGTCGGCGGCGGCTGTACCCACTGGGGTACCATCCCGTCCAAAGCCCTTCGCCACGCCGTTAGCCGTATTATCGAATTCAACCAGAACCCTCTCTACAGCGACCACAGCCGACTTCTCCGCTCCTCATTTGCCGACATCCTGAATCATGCCGATAGCGTAATCAATCAGCAAACGCGCATGCGCCAGGGTTTTTATGAGCGTAATCACTGTGAAATGCTGCAGGGCGACGCTCGCTTCGTCGATGAACACACCATCGCGCTGGAGTGCCCGGACGGTTCCGTCGAAACGCTCACCGCTGATAAGTTCGTGATAGCCTGCGGCTCACGCCCTTATCGCCCGGCGGACGTCGACTTTACCCACCCGCGTATTTACGACAGCGACTCGATTCTCAGCCTGCACCACGAACCTCGCCACGTGATTATCTACGGTGCAGGGGTTATCGGCTGCGAATATGCGTCTATCTTCCGCGGAATGGACGTTAAGGTTGATCTCATCAACACCCGCGACCGTCTGCTGGCCTTCCTCGACCAGGAAATGTCAGATTCGCTCTCTTACCACTTCTGGAACAGCGGCGTCGTGATTCGCCACAACGAAGAGTACGAGAAGATTGAAGGCGTGGACGACGGCGTGATCATGCACCTGAAGTCCGGCAAGAAGCTCAAAGCGGACTGCCTGCTGTTCGCCAACGGTCGCACCGGTAACACCGATTCGCTATCGCTGGAAAACATCGGGCTACAGGCCGATGGCCGCGGTCAGTTGAAAGTGAACAGCATGTACCAGACCGCGCTGCCGCACGTCTATGCCGTCGGCGACGTTATCGGTTATCCGAGCCTGGCTTCTGCTGCCTACGATCAGGGCCGTATTGCCGCGCAGGCGCTGATGAAAGGTGAAGCCACCGCGCATCTGATTGAAGACATCCCGACCGGTATCTATACCATTCCGGAAATCAGCTCCGTCGGTAAAACCGAACAGCAGCTGACCGCGATGAAAGTGCCGTATGAGGTAGGTCGTGCGCAGTTTAAACACCTGGCGCGAGCGCAAATCGTCGGTATGAGCGTGGGAAGCCTGAAGATCCTGTTCCATCGTGAGACCAAGGAGATCCTCGGTATTCACTGCTTTGGCGAGCGAGCGGCCGAAATTATTCATATCGGCCAGGCGATTATGGAGCAGAAAGGTGGTGGTAACACCATTGAGTACTTCGTTAACACCACCTTTAACTACCCAACCATGGCGGAAGCCTATCGGGTAGCGGCGCTAAACGGCTTAAACCGCCTGTTTTAACGCGTTGTCAAAATGGCCGTCCATCGTTTCGCGGACGGCCTCTGCCAGCTGCTCATAGCGGCCGCGTAGAGGCGAACCCGGGCGATAGACCAGGCCAACGGTGCGGCGTGGTTCCGGCTTAATGCACGGCAGGTACACAACGCCATCGCGTTGGCGTTCCTGCGGCACGGCTAGCGCTGGCAGCAGCGTAATCCCGCTTCCCGCCGCCACCATATTGCGCAGCGTTTCCAGGCTGGTTGCGCGGAAATGCGTATCTTCATCCGCACCCGCCTCAAAGCAGAAGCCCATCGCCTGGTCACGCAGGCAGTGCCCGTCTTCCAGCATCAGCAGCTTCTCACCGGCAAGATCCGACATCGGCACGCGATCGCGCTCCGCCCATGGGTGATCGGCATAGATCGCCAGCATCATCGGCTCGTCGAACAGCGGCACCTCAATAAAGGCTTCACTCTCTTTCACCAGCGCCAGAATCGCACAGTCCAGCTTACCGCTGTCGAGCTGCGCCAGCAGTTGATGGGTCTGCGCTTCATGCAGGTACATTTCGAGCTTCGGGAAGGTCTGGTGCAGCATGGGAATAATATGAGGCAGCAGATACGGGCCAACGGTTGGGATCAGGCCGATATGCAACGGGCCGGACATCGTCTCCCCCTGCTGACTTGCCATCTCCTTCAGCACTTTGACCTCGCGTAACACGGTACGCGCCTGGTCCACCAGCAGCAGCCCCGCCTGGGTGAACAGCACTTTGCGGCTGGTTCGCTCCAGCAGCATGACGCCCAGTTCATCTTCCAGCTTACGAATCTGCCCACTCAGGGTTGGCTGACTGACATGGCAGGAATCTGCCGCCCGGCGGAAGTGCCGGTGTTCAGCTAACGCCACCAGGTATTCAAGATCACGAATATTCATTATTCATCCTCCATCGCCACGATAGTTCATGGCGATAGATAGAATAGCAATGAATGATTATCCCTATCAAGCGTTCTGTTCAATAATACAGCACAGAAACAGGTGACCCTTGTTTAACCCTTGAAGTCGTCACACTGATTCGGAGTTTCTCTCAAACTCGACAAATAAAGCCAACATGAACGTTTGCGGGCCCCGTGCCCGCTTTTTTTTGGCCGTAAAAAACCCGGCGTCGCTGCGCTCGGCCGGGCTACATGCTCCCCTCGCCCTGTGGGAGAGGGACTGGGGCGCAGAGGATTAACCCAAGCGCGTCTTCGCGTCGCTAATCGCCTGCGCCACCTGCTTCGGCGACACGCCGCCTTTTGCTGCACGCTTATCAAGGCAGGATTGCAGCGACAGAATTGGGTAAACATCGTCGCCAATCACCGCGCTGAATTTTTGCAGATCAGCCAGCGCCAGATCCTCCAGCGGTTTGCCCTGAGCAATGGCTTCGACCACCGCTTCGCCCACGATATGGTGCGCTTCACGGAACGGAACGCCTTTCGCCACCAGATAATCCGCCAGTTCGGTGGCGTTCGCATAACCCTGCTGCGCCGCTTCCTGGCAACGTGGACGCTTCACCTGAATACCGTCCAGCACCAGCGCCGCCATATGCAAGCAGTCCATCCAGGTATCGAGCGCATCGAATACGCCCTCTTTGTCTTCCTGCATATCTTTGTTGTAGGCCAGCGGCAGACCTTTCAAGGTCATCATCATGCCGGTCAGCGCACCCTGTACGCGACCACACTTACCGCGGATAAGCTCGAGCGCATCCGGGTTTTTCTTCTGCGGCATCAGGGAGGAACCTGAAGTCACGCGGTCAGACAGCTCAACAAAGCCCGCTTCACCGGTATTAAAGAAGATCAGATCTTCAGCAAAGCGCGACAGGTGCACCATGCCGATGGACGCATCAGACAGCAGTTCCAGCACGTGGTCACGGTCAGACACGCTGTCCAGGCTGTTACGGGTGGCAGACGCAAAGCCCAGCCAGCCTGCCAGCTGTTCACGGTCGATTTCATAGGCGGTACCCGCCAGCGCGCCGCAGCCCAGCGGGCTCACGTCCAGACGCTTGAGGGTATCCTGCAGACGGCTTTCGTCACGCGCCAGCATCTCAACGTAGGCCAGGCACCAGTGCGCGAAGGTCACCGGCTGCGCACGTTGCAGGTGCGTATAGCCCGGCATCACCGCATCCTGGTTGGCCTGCGCGGTATCGACTAGCGCGCTTTGCAGCTGGCGAATAGCCGTCAGCAGCTCAGCAACGGTATCTTTGCACCACAGTTTGAGGTCGGTCGCGACCTGGTCGTTACGGCTACGGCCGGTGTGCAGCTTTTTACCCAACTGGCCCACTTTGTCGATAAGCTTGCCTTCTACCCAGCTATGGATATCTTCAGCATCGCTTTGCAGAATCTGCTGCGGGTTTGCCCGCACTTCTTCCAGCAGCACGCCCAGCGCGGCTTCCAGTTGAGATTGCTCTTCCGCCGTCAGAACGCCGACCGTCACCAGCGCTTTGGACCAGGCAACAGAGCCAACGATATCCTGCTCCGCCAGGCGATAGTCAAAGCGTAAAGAGTCGTTGAACTGTTTGAACCGCTGATCCGCTGCCTGAGTAAAACGCCCACCCCAAAGTGCCATAACATGCTTCCTTAAATTCGTTTATTTATGCCGGGTAGTCTCCGGCCTGAAAACAACCCTCACCCCGGCCCTCTCCCTGAGGGGAGAGGGTTAGGGTGAGGGGAAAATCACTTAAGCCAGAATACGCGTGCCAATCGGTGTGCCGTTAAACAGCGCCGGCAGTTGCTCCGCGTGACGCCATGAGGCGATATCCACCGGGCGGCCCAGGGTACGTGCCGCATCAAGCGCCGCGTTCACCTTCACAATCATCCCGTCGGTAATAATGCCCTGCTCGATCAACTGTTCTGCCTTCGCTGCGGTCATTTCCGCGATACGCTGGCCTTTACCGTCGAGAATGCCGCTCACGTCGGAGAGCAGAATCAGGTCTGCGCCAAGCGTAGCCGCCAGCGCGGTTGCCGCCTGGTCAGCGTTGACGTTCATCAGTTGCCCTTCGGCGGTCACGCCGATAGAGCTCACCACAGGCAGGAAACCACCTTCCAGCAGCAGATTAATCAGTTTAGGCGAACCCGGCTGCGCCAGACCCACGTGGCCCAACTCTTCATCCAGTTTGCTCACCTGCACGCTGTCGCCGTCGCCGAGGAACAGGCCAACGGAGGCGATATCATGCTTCTTCGCCCATGCCAGCAGCGTTTTGTTGGCGGTACCCGCCAGCGCGCCGGTAATAATGTCGATTTGATCGGCAGGCGTGACGCGCAGACCATTTTTCTTTTTCACCGGCAGGTTGAGCTGTTTCATCAGCTCATCCACTACGCAGCCGCCGCCGTGGACAATCACCAGCGGGCGCTGATGCGACTCGCGGTAGTTCACCAGTGCGGTAAACAGACGCTCCAGCGCCTCTTCGCTATCCAGTAACACACCGCCCAGTTTGATAATTAATGGATTCATCGTCATCACACCTTAAATAAGAGACTGCGTCTCAGCGAAGCCGAAACGGATATTGGCGCACTGCACGGCCTGTGCGGCAGCGCCTTTCAATAGGTTGTCTTCGGTCGCCACAACGATCAGGTGCTCGCCCTGCACGGCAAAACCGATATCGCAGAACGGCAGGCCGACCACGTTTTTCAGTGCCGGAACGCCCTTCTCGTATAAACGTACCATCGGCTTGTCACCGTAGGCCTGTTGTAAGGTTTCTGCCACCTGCGCGTAGGTCACGCCCGGCTTCAGACGACAGGTAATCGTCTCCAGAATACCGCGCGGGAAGTTGCCCAGATGCGGGGTGAAAATCACCTCTGTGCCCAGGTGGCTGGCGATTTCTGGCTGATGGCGATGAGTGAACACGCCGTACGGCTGCAGGCTCACTTCGCAGAAGCTATTGGAGATAGCGGCTTTGCGCCCGGCACCGCTCACGCCGGAAGTGGCGTTGATCACTGGCCACTGGTTGAGATCCAGGAGATCGGCATCAATCAGGGGTTTCAGGGAAAGCTGCGCCGCCGTCGGGTAACAGCCCGGCACCGCAATCAGGTTCGCCTCTTTCAACGCCTCGGCGCTCCACTCGGCCAGGCCGTACACCGCCTGCGCCAGCAGCTCAGGGTGCTGATGGATAAAGCCGTAGTATTTTTCATAGAAGGCGCCGTCGTTGACGCGGAACGCACCGGAAAGGTCGAATACTACGCAGCCTGCCGCGAGGAACTGCGGGGCCAAATCGTGACTCACTTCGTGGGCGGTCGCCAGGAACACCACATCAACACCGGCGCTGAATTCGCTGATGTCGGACATCGGCTGCAGCGGCAGATCGACAATCCCTTTCAGCTGTGGATGCAAATCGGAGATTAACTTTCCTGCATCATTGCTTTGCGCTGAGACCGTCAAAGCGGTTATGTTCATATGAGGATGGCGATTTACATAGGTCACAAGCTCTGCGCCAGCGTAACCGCTCGCGCCCACAATCAGCGTATTCAACATCGGGGCTGCTCACCTTCTTATGTCTGTTTGCCTGATTAAGCGTTTTCTATTCACCCTACCGTTGGTGGGTTTTCTTACGCCTAATGATAATGTATTTTTATTCACAAATACTGCATGAATATTGATACTATCATGACCCGAGGTGTGTCAACAATGAAAAACAATTTACCCCCATTTATCGAGATTTACCGTGCGTTGATCGGCACTCCTTCCATCAGCGCAACCGAAGAAGCGCTCGATCAGAGCAATGCGTCTTTAATCACTCTGCTTGCTGACTGGTTTGCCTCGTTAGGCTTCAACGTTGAGGTGCAGCCGGTTCCCGGCACGCGCAATAAATTCAACCTGCTGGCCAGCACCGGACACGGCGCGGGCGGGCTACTGCTGGCCGGTCATACTGATACCGTACCATTCGACGACGGGCGCTGGACCCGTGACCCGTTTACCCTCACCGAGCATGACAACAAGCTCTACGGTCTGGGCACCGCCGACATGAAAGGCTTCTTCGCCTTTATTCTGGATGCGCTGCGTGATGTTGACGTGACGACGCTGAAAAAGCCGCTCTATATCCTGGCCACCGCCGATGAAGAGACCAGCATGGCGGGGGCTCGCTACTTCTCCGAATCCACCGAACTGCGCCCGGACTGCGCCATCATCGGTGAACCCACCTCACTGCAGCCGGTGCGCGCGCATAAAGGTCATATGTCGAACGCCATCCGCGTGATGGGCCAGTCCGGCCACTCCAGCGATCCGGCGCGCGGCGTCAATGCCATTGAGATCATGCATGACGCGATTGGCCGCGTGATGCAGCTGCGCGACTCACTGAAAGAGCGCTATCACTACGACGCGTTCACCGTGCCGTATCCAACGCTCAACCTCGGCAGCCTTCACGGCGGTGACGCCTCTAACCGCATCTGCGCCTGTTGCGAACTGCACATGGACATCCGTCCGTTGCCGGGCATGACCTTGAACGATCTGAACGGCCTGCTCGACGAAGCCCTTGAGCCGGTCAGCGCGCAGTGGCCGGGCCGTCTGACCATTAGCGAACTGCATCCGCCGATTCCAGGCTACGAATGCCCGCCGGATCACCAGTTGGTTCAGGTGCTGGAAAAACTGCTCGGTACCAGGACCGAAGTGGTGAACTACTGCACCGAAGCGCCGTTTATCCAGACCTTGTGTCCAACCATCGTCCTGGGTCCAGGCTCAATTAACCAGGCGCACCAGCCGGACGAATATCTGGAAACGCGCTTTATTAAGCCGACGCGCGAGTTAATTACCCAGGTCGTGCATCACTTCTGCTGGCACTAATGAATTTTGCCCGGGGGCACCATGCTTACCGGGCCTACCCCACCTGTGGGCCGGATAAGCGCAGCGCCATCCGGCACCTTTCCGCCCCCGCGTTCCCGCGATCTCCTTCACATTTTCATAAGCATTTCTTATCTGGCACGATGCGAATTAACTTTCATAAATTGCCGCGATTTATTCGTTTGCTGAAGCGATTTCGCAGCAATTGACGTACGGGTTTTTACGTGGCTTTATAAAAGAGGTGTCTTTATCTCGCCCTTACGTTCCAGGGGTTGGGATATAACAAAATAAAATGAGATGGGGTGTCTGGGTTAATGAACGAACAATATTCCGCGTTGCGTAGTAATGTCAGTATGCTCGGTAAAGTGCTAGGCGATACCATCAAGGATGCGCTTGGTGAGAACATTCTTGACCGTGTAGAAACGATCCGTAAGTTGTCCAAATCTTCTCGTGCGGGCAATGAAGCCAATCGCCAAGAGCTGCTCACCACGCTGCAGAACCTGTCCAACGATGAGCTGCTGCCGGTCGCGCGCGCGTTCAGTCAGTTCCTGAACCTGGCCAACACCGCCGAGCAGTACCATAGCATTTCGCCGAAAGGCGAAGCGGCAAGCAACCCGGAAGTGATTGCTCGTACCCTGCGTAAACTCAAAGACCAACCCGATCTCAACGAAACGATCATCAAAAAAGCCGTTGAATCCCTGTCGCTGGAGCTGGTGCTCACCGCGCACCCAACTGAAATCACGCGTCGTACGCTGATTCACAAAATGGGTGAGATCAACAACTGCTTAAAGCAGCTCGATAATACCGATATCGCCGACTACGAACGCAATCAGGTGATGCGCCGTCTGCGCCAGCTGATTGCCCAATCCTGGCACACCGATGAAATTCGTAAACACCGCCCAAGCCCGGTTGATGAAGCCAAATGGGGCTTTGCGGTAGTGGAAAACAGCCTGTGGGAAGGCGTACCAAACTATCTGCGTGAGCTGAACGAACAGCTGGAAGAGAACCTCGGCTACCAGCTGCCGGTTGATTTCGTGCCGGTACGCTTCACCTCCTGGATGGGCGGCGACCGCGACGGCAACCCGAACGTGACCGCAGAAATCACCCGCCACGTCCTGCTGCTCAGCCGCTGGAAAGCGACCGACCTGTTCCTGAAAGATATTCAGATCCTGATTTCTGAACTGTCGATGGTTGAGTGCACCGACGAACTGCGCGAACTGGTTGGCGAAGCGGGTGCTACCGAGCCGTACCGTTTCCTGATGAAAAACCTGCGTACCCGTCTGCTGGCGACCCAGGCGTGGCTGGAAGCGCGCCTGAAAGGTGAGCGTCTGCCGAAACCGGCGGGCCTTATCAGCCAGAACGAGCAGCTGTGGGAACCGCTGTACGCCTGCTATAAATCACTGCAGGCCTGCGGGATGGGCATTATCGCCAACGGCGAACTGCTCGACACCCTGCGCCGCGTGAAGTGTTTTGGCGTGCCGCTGGTGCGTATCGACGTGCGCCAGGAAAGCACCCGTCACACCGAAGCGCTGGGCGAACTGACCCGCTATCTGGGCATCGGCGACTACGAAAGCTGGTCTGAAGCCGACAAGCAGGCCTTCCTGATCCGCGAACTGAATTCCAAACGTCCGCTTCTCCCGCGTAGCTGGGAGCCAAGCAACGAAACCCGCGAAGTCCTCAATACCTGTAAAGCGATTGTCGATGCGCCTATCGGCTCGGTCGCCGCCTACGTTATCTCCATGGCGAAAACGCCGTCCGACGTGCTGGCCGTTCACCTGCTGCTGAAAGAAGCGGGCATTACCTTCGCGCTGCCGGTGGCTCCACTGTTCGAAACCCTCGACGACCTGAACAACGCCGACGACGTCATGACTCAGCTGCTGAGCATCGACTGGTATCGCGGCTTTATTCAGGGCAAGCAGATGGTCATGATTGGCTATTCTGACTCCGCCAAAGATGCGGGCGTAATGGCGGCATCCTGGGCGCAGTACCAGGCGCAGGACGCCTTAATCAAAACCTGTGAGAAAGCGGGCATCGAGCTGACGCTGTTCCACGGTCGCGGTGGCTCTATCGGCCGCGGCGGCGCCCCGGCGCACGCGGCACTGCTCTCTCAGCCTCCGGGCAGCCTGAAAGGCGGCCTGCGCGTGACCGAACAGGGCGAGATGATCCGCTTCAAATACGGTCTGCCGGAAATCACCGTCAGCAGCCTGTCGCTGTACACCAGCGCCATTCTGGAAGCGAACCTGCTGCCACCGCCGGAGCCAAAAGAAGAGTGGCGCGGCATCATGGACGAACTGTCGGATATCTCCTGCGAGATGTACCGCGGCTACGTGCGTGAAAACAAAGATTTCGTACCGTACTTCCGCTCCGCCACGCCGGAGCAGGAGCTGGGCAAACTACCATTGGGTTCACGCCCGGCAAAACGTCGCGCTACCGGCGGCGTCGAGTCACTGCGTGCGATTCCATGGATCTTCGCCTGGACGCAAAACCGCCTGATGTTGCCAGCCTGGCTGGGTGCCGGCGCGGCGCTGCAAAAAGTGGTTGAAGACGGTAAACAGAGCAAACTGGAAGCCATGTGTCGCGACTGGCCGTTCTTCTCTACCCGCTTGGGCATGCTGGAGATGGTCTACTCGAAGGCTGACCTGTGGCTGGCGGAATACTACGATCAGCGTCTGGTGAAAAAAGAGCTGTGGGGTCTGGGCACCGAGCTGCGTGAGCAGCTGGAAGCCGACATCAAAGTGGTGCTGGATATCGCCAACGATGCGCATCTGATGGCCGACCTGCCGTGGATTGCCGAGTCTATCCAGCTGCGTAACGTCTACACTGACCCGCTGAACGTTCTGCAGGCCGAACTGCTGCACCGTTCACGTAAAGCGGAAGAAGAAGGTCTGGAGCCAAACCATAACGTTGAGCAGGCGCTGATGGTCACCATCGCGGGCGTTGCTGCGGGTATGCGTAACACCGGTTAATCTCCCCCCATGTAGCCCGGCCGAGCGAAGCGACGCCGGGAATATGCACGGTGCAGCCCCGGCGTCATCCGGGCGATCTGCACGCCAAAAGGCCACATTCTTTGTGGCCTTTTTTTATCCCCTCGGTTAAGGTTTCTGCGTTGTTCACCACGACAGGGAGCCCCATGCTTTTCGATATCAACCCGCTGCTTTCCCACATCGCCTCAGGCGCCACGCCGCTGCAAAAAATCTGGTTTGCCGGGAATCACGCGCCGGTGCCGGAGATGGCGTTTCAGGTTGACTTCCCCCGGCTGGAGATCCTGCTTGAAGGGCAGCTCACCGATGCTGCGCTGGGTGAGTCTATGCAGGCGCTGGATGCGCTCTACGTTCCCGCTGGCGGCTGGAATTTCCCGCAGTGGCAGAGTCCGGTCACCACGCTGAGCATCCTGTTTGGCAAGCAACAGCTGGGGTTTAGCGTGCAGCAGTGGGATGGGCATCAGTTGAAGAACATGACTAAGCAGCACGTCGCCCGCCGAGGCCCGCGCGTCGGCTCTTTCCTGCTACAAACCATGAGTGAAATTCAGATGCAGCCGCAGGAGCAGCAAACCGCCCGGCTGATTGCCACTAGCCTGATCAGCCACTGTGCCGACCTGCTCAGCAGCCAGATCCAGACCGCCTCGCGTAGCCAGGCGCTGTTCGACGCCATTCGCGAACATATCGATAGCCACTTCGCTGAGCCGCTGACCCGCGAATCAGTGGCGCAGGCGTTCTACATCTCCCCCAATTATCTGTCACATCTGTTCCAGAAAAGCGGAGTAATGGGATTTAACGAATACCTTAACCATACCCGACTGGAGCACGCCAGACGGCTGTTGAAGGGCTATGACCTGAAAGTCAAAGAGATTGCCCACGCCTGTGGGTTTGTCGACAGCAACTACTTCTGCCGTCTGTTCCGCAAGAATACTGACCGGTCGCCGTCAGAGTACCGCCGTCAGTACCATAGCCAGCTGACTACGACAGAATAATGTGCGTGTGCCGGGGCGCGGAGAGCAGCTTACGCACAGCGCTCATTACCTTTTGCGGTTCACGTAAAAAGGCGCTGATCCCAGACTGCACGTAGCGGCTCTGGATAAAACGGTCTGCGCCGTTGAGCTCAATATCGGTAATCAGCAGCACCGCATCAGCCCGGCGGATGTCGTCTTCCGTCAGCGCATTTTCAATGCCGAGTGCCCCCTGCGTTTCTATCTTTATGGTCCATTTTTCCTGCTGACAGAGTTTTTCCAGACGTTCCGCTGCCATGTACGTGTGGGCCACCCCGCTGACGCAGGCTGTTACCGCTACCAGCATTCTTCCGCTCATTACCGTCATCGTCTCCTCCTTGCAGAAAACAAACGCTGGCGGGCGCAAAAAATCCTTTCGCGCCCGCCAGTAGCTAAGTGTCTATTGTATCGGGATAAAACTTAGGCGCTCTGCGCTAAGTGTGCCTCGATCTTATTCATAATAGCGTCGGCGCGTTTAACCGCATCGCTAATATTAACCCGCACAATGGTTTTCCCGGCAAAACGCTCTTCCGCCTTGATGCCGATGTCTTTGGTCAGAATCACCATATCCGCTGCCGCCACATCGCTCTCCGTCAGCTCATTTTCCTGACCAATAGACCCCTGCGTTTCCACCTTCACGTTCCAGCCTTTTGATTTCGCTGCACTCTCCAGCGCTTCCGCTGCCATGTAGGTGTGTGCCACGCCGGAAGGACAAGCCGTTACCGCAATAATACTGGTCATAATCTTCTACCTTCTCAATTAGTTAATTTCGAAATCTAAATCCAGGTCGTCTTCTTTTTCGACAACCGCTTTCTTGTTCTTACGCGCCAGGCTCTTCAGGACGTTGACGCTCACCGCCGTCACCACCGCACCGACCACAATCGCCAGCAGGTAGCCCAGTTTGCCTTCAACCACCGGCAGGACAATCAGACCGCCCCACCCGGCGTAGCACTGCGCTCCCATCAGCGCGGCGGTCACCGTGCCACAGACAGAGCCCAGCATAATGGAAGGGATCACGCGCAGTGGGTCGGCAGCGGCGAACGGAATCGCCCCTTCGGTGACGCCAACGCAGCCCATGACCAGCGCAGCTTTACCCGCTTCACGCTCTTCGTTACTGAAGTTCTTACGATTAATCAGCGTTGCCAGGCCCAGGCCCAGCGGCGGAACGCAGATCCCCACGGCAGCAATCGCGACGACGGTATAGACGCCCTGAGAGACGCAGATCAGCATGAAGGCGTAGGCCACTTTGTTGACCGGGCCGCCCATATCGAATGCCAGCATCAGGCCCATAATCACCGCCAGAACCACAATGCTGCCAGCCTGCATCCCTTGCAGCCACTGCGTCAGGCTGGAGGTCAGCAGACCCACCGGCTCACCCAGCCCCCACATCATGATGCCTGCGGTAATAAAGGTGCCGACGATAGGAATCACGAAGATAGGCATCACCGAGCGCAGCACTTTGTGCACCGGGATCTTCTTCAGGTAGTGGACCACGATGCCGCCGATAATCCCGGCAATCAGCGCGCCGAAGAAACCCGCGCCAAAGCTGTTACCGACCCACGCGCCGATGGCGCAGGGCGCTAGCGCCGAACGTTCAGCAATGGAGTAACCGATGTAAGCCGCCAGGAACGGCACCATCAGCGTCAGGCCCGCGACGCCGATATCAAAAAGTTTTTTCAGGCTAGGGTCGGTTGCAGCATCAGGTACGGCCCCTTTGCCGTACAGCATGACGGAGACGGCCAGTAAAATACCGCCCGCAACCACAAACGGGATCATGTGCGACACGCCAGTCATCAAATGCTGACGGGTGTTTTTGAGTATTTGCACCAATTCTTTCATCAGTCGCTCCTGGGCTTCTTTGGCCCATGTCTATTAGGGTGTTGTGGCAAACAATAGGCAATTGGCGGAGAGACAGACAGTGGATAAAAAGTGCATTTACTGGATTTTTGTAATATCAAAAGAAAAATGCGAGCGACCTCAAAAGTTGGCATAAGAACCGCCTTAATACGCATGACGTGGAACCTGTGAGGTTGCTCGCATTTTCCAGTAGACCATACATTTATCCAGTTTTTGACATAAATGTCAGATAGCACGGCCCTTCACAAGCCCCCTATTCTGTTACCCATATCGAATGATTTGGGAGATAAGGTTATGGCGTTGGTTGTTGAATTTGTCTGCGAATTACCGAACGGCGTGCATGCTCGCCCCGCCAGCCACGTTGAGACGCTGTGCAACACGTTTAGCTGCGATATTGAATGGCATAACCTGCGTACGGATCGCAAAGGCAACGCTAAAAGCGCGCTGGCAATTATCGGCACCGACACGCTGTCGGGCGATAGCTGCCGCCTGCTGTTGAACGGTGCGGATGAGCAGAGCGCGCATCAACGTCTCTCTGCCTGGATGAAAGAGGAGTTTCCGCTGTGCGACGCGCCGCTGGCGCAGGTTGCCAACGTAGAGCAGGAAGCGCTGCCAGAATCCCTGACCCGCCTCAACCCAACGCTGTTCCGCGCACTGCCGGTCTGTAACGGCAGCGCGGGCGGCGTGCTCACACGTCTGGCCGCGCTGGATCTCAATAACCTCGGTGAACTTCCGCCCGCGAAAAATGCGGAACAGGAACAGTCGGCGCTGGATAGTGGCTTGACGCGACTGGTCAGAACGCTGGAGCTGCGCCTGCTGGACAGCGACAGCACCGCCAGCGCTATCCTCGAAGCACACCGTTCGCTGGCGACTGATACCTCACTGCGCCAGCATTTACTGGCCGGGGTGAATAACGGCTTGAGCTGCGCGCAGGCCGTCGTTGAAAGCGCCAACCACTTCTGCGCCGAATTTGCCCGCTCCAGCAGCAGCTATTTACAAGAGCGCGCGCTGGACGTACGCGACGTCGGCTTCCAGCTGCTGCAGCATATTTATGGTGAAGACCGCTTCCCAGCACCGGGCCAGCTGACCCAGCCGTCCATCTGCGTGGCGGAAGAATTGACCCCAAGCCAGTTCCTCGAACTGGACAAAACCCTGCTCAAAGGCCTGCTGCTGCAAAGCGGCGGTACCACTTCGCATACGGTGATCCTCGCCCGCTCCTTTAATATTCCGACCCTTGTGGGCATGGAGATTGATGCGCTGACGCCGTGGCAGAACCAGCCGGTTTACCTCGACGGTAACGCGGGTGCGGTCATTGTCGCCCCAACCGAGGCTATCACCCGCTACTACCAGCAGGAAGCCCGCGTGCAGGCCGCCATTCACGAACAGCAAAGCGTGTGGCTGCATAAAGAGGCGCGCACCGCCGACGGCATTCGCCTTGAGGTTGCCGCCAACATTGCCCACTCCGTTGAAGCGCAGGCCGCCTTCGGCAATGGCGCGGAAGCCGTCGGCCTGTTCCGCACCGAAATGCTCTATATGGACAGGGCCAGCGAGCCGAGCGAGAGCGAGCTGTATAACATTTTCTGTCAGGCGCTGGAGTCTGCCGAAGGACGTAGCATTATTATCCGCACCATGGATATCGGCGGCGATAAGCCGGTGGATTACCTCAATATTCCGGCGGAAAACAACCCGTTCCTCGGCTACCGCGCGGTGCGTATTTATGAAGAGTATTCCGCGCTGTTCACCACCCAATTGCGCGCCATCCTGCGTGCTTCCGCCCACGGCAGCCTGAAAATCATGATTCCGATGATCTCCTCCATGGAAGAGATTTTGTGGGTCAAAGAGAAGGTGGCCGAAGCCAAACAGCAGCTGCGCAGCGAACACGTGCCGTTCGATGAGCGCATTCCGCTGGGCATCATGCTGGAAGTGCCGTCGGTGATGTTCATCATCGACCAGTGCTGCGAAGAGATAGACTTCTTCAGCATCGGCAGCAACGACCTGACCCAGTACCTGCTGGCGGTCGACCGCGATAACGCCAAAGTGACTCGCCACTACAACAGCCTGAATCCGGCCTTCCTGCGTGCCCTCGACTTCGCCGTGCAGGCGGTGCACCGTCAGGGGAAATGGATTGGTCTGTGCGGCGAGCTGGGCGCTAAAGGCTCGGTACTGCCGCTGCTGGTTGGGCTGGGAATGGATGAAATCAGCATGAGCGCCCCGTCGATTCCGGCGACCAAAGCGCGTCTGGCGCAGCTCGACAGCCGCGCCTGCCGCCAGTTGCTCAACCAGGCGATGGCCTGCCGCACCTCGCTGGAAGTGGAGCATCTGCTCGCCCAGTTCCGTATGAGCCAGCAGGATGCGCCGCTGATTACCCCGCGCTGCATTTCGCTCGATAACGACTGGCGCAGCAAAGAAGAGGTCATCAAAGGGATGACCGACAACCTGCTGCTCGCTGGGCGCTGCCGCTACCCGCGCAAGCTGGAAGCCGACCTGTGGGCGCGAGAAGCGGTCTTCTCCACCGGGTTGGGCTTCAGTTTTGCCATTCCGCACAGCAAATCAGAACATATTGAGCAGTCGACCATCAGCGTCGCACGCCTGCCCGCGCCGGTAGCCTGGGGCGATGACGAGGCACAGTTCATCATTATGCTGACGCTGAACAAACATGCCGCCGGAGACCAGCATATGCGCATCTTCTCGCGCCTGGCCCGCCGCATTATGCATGAAGAATTCCGTAGCGCTCTGGTTAACGCCGCTTCTGCCGACGCTATCGCCAGCCTGCTGCAACACGAACTGGAACTTTAAGAGGAAATAGCATGGAACTGTATCTGGATACCGCCAACGTGCAGGAAGTGGAACGTCTGGCCCGTATTTTTCCGATTGTCGGCGTGACCACTAACCCAAGCATCGTGGCCGCCAGCCGCGAATCCATCTGGGACGTGCTGCCGCGCCTGAAAAAAGCGGTGGGCGAAAACGGCACGCTGTTTGCCCAGACCATGAGCCGTACCGCCGAAGGCATGGTGGCCGAAGCGCGTAAGCTGAATGATGCCGTGCCGGGGATAGTCGTGAAAGTCCCGGTCACCGACGAAGGTCTGGTGGCGATTAAGCTTCTGAAACAAGAGGGTATTCCAACGCTTGGCACCGCTGTCTACAGTGCCTCTCAGGGGCTGCTTGCCGCACTGGCGGGGGCAAAATACGTGGCGCCGTATGTCAACCGCGTCGACGCCCAGGGCGGTGACGGTATCCGCATGGTGCAGGAGCTGCAATCGCTGCTGGAGCTGCACGCGCCGGAAAGCAAAGTGCTGGCCGCCAGCTTTAAAACCCCACGTCAGGCGCTGGACTGTTTATTGGCAGGATGTGAAGCCATCACCCTTCCTTTAGATGTAGCGCAACAAATGCTCGGCACACCCGCTGTAGAGTCAGCTATTGAGAAGTTTGAGCAAGACTGGAAAAACGCATTTGGGAATCTGAACCTGTAGGAGAAATGTATGGATCGCATTATTCAATCACCAGGTAAGTATATTCAGGGTGCCGACGTCATCACTCGTCTTGGTGATTATCTGAAGCCAATGGCCAATAGCTGGCTGGTCGTGGGCGATAAATTCGTGCTGGGATTTGCCGAAGAGTCTCTGCGCAAAAGCCTGACCGGCGCGGGCCTGTCCGTTGAAATCGCGCCGTTCGGTGGCGAATGTTCACAGAACGAAGTTAACCGTCTGCAGGACGTGGCGAACAGCGCCAAATGCAGCGCTATTTTAGGTATCGGTGGTGGGAAGACGCTGGATACCGCCAAAGCGCTGGCCCACTTTATGAATCTGCCGGTGGCGATTGTTCCCACCATCGCGTCTACCGATGCCCCGTGCAGCGCGCTCTCCGTGCTGTACACCGATGACGGTGAATTCGACCGTTACCTGATGCTGCCGCACAACCCGAACATGGTTATCGTCGATACCAAAATCGTCGCCGGTGCGCCTGCGCGCCTGCTGGCTGCCGGGATTGGCGATGCGCTGGCAACCTGGTTTGAAGCCCGCGCCTGCTCGCGCAGCGGCGCCACCACCATGGCGGGCGGGAAATGCACCCAGGCCGCGCTGGCGGTCGCTGAGCTTTGCTACAACACGTTGATTGAAGAAGGCGAAAAAGCCATGCTGGCCGCCGAGCAGCACGTGGTGACGCCAGCGTTGGAGCGCGTCATTGAAGCTAACACCTACCTGAGCGGCGTCGGCTTTGAGAGCGGGGGCCTGGCGGCAGCGCACGCGATTCACAACGGCATGACGGCGATTGCGGACGCACACCACTACTACCACGGTGAGAAAGTCGCATTTGGTACCCTCACCCAACTGGTGTTGGAAAACGCGCCGGTGGAAGAAATTGAAACCGTGGCAGCGCTTTGCCATAGCGTTGGTCTGCCAATCACCCTGGCACAGCTGAGTATCAAAGAGGATATTCCGGCGAAAATGCGCCTGGTAGCGGAAGCGGCCTGTGCGGAAGGCGAGACCATCCACAACATGCCGGGCGGCGCGGATCCTGACCGCGTTTACGCGGCGCTGTTGGTGGCTGACCAGTACGGGCAGCGTTTTCTGCACGAGTGGGAGTAATGAGATAAGGTAGCCCGGCCGAACGAAGTGACGCCGGGATCTCCCCGGAGTCGCCGCTAACGCGCCTCGTCCGGGCTACCTTAAACCCACAAACAAAAATCCCCGCTTTCGCGGGGATTTTTTTATCCCTTCACGCCCACCTTACAGCAGGTCGAAACGGTCCAGGTTCATCACTTTCACCCATGCCGCCACGAAGTCTTTCACAAACTTCTCTTTCGCATCGCTGGAGGCATAAACCTCCGCCAGTGCACGCAGTACGGCGTTAGAGCCAAAGACCAGGTCAGCGCGCGTGGCGGTGTATTTCACCTCACCGCTCGCACGGTCACGGCCTTCAAACAGCTCAGACGTTTCGTCGGTTGCTTTCCACTCGGTGCGCATATCCAGCAGGTTGACGAAGAAGTCAGTGCTGAGCGCGCCCACGTTGTCGGTAAAGACGCCGTGATTGCTGCCGTCGAAGTTTGCACCCAGTACGCGCATGCCGCCAACCAGTACGGTCAGCTCCGGCGCGGTCAGAGTCAACAGCTGTGCTTTGTCGATCAGCAGAGATTCCGTGGTTGCTTCGCCCGGTGCCGCACGATAGTTACGGAAACCATCGGCAAGCGGTTTGAGCAGCTCAAACATCTCGATGTCCGTCTGATCCTGACGCGCATCTACGCGGCCCGGCGTGAACGGCACTTTAACGTCAACGCCAGCCGCTTTCGCCGCCTGCTCAACGCCCACCACACCGGCCAGCACGATAATGTCGGCCAGAGAAGCTTTGTGCGCTGACTTATAGATGCCTTCAAGCACCGGCAGTACGCGAGCCGCCGTGGCGTTCACTTCCCAATCACGCTGCGGCGCAAGCGCCAGACGCGCACCGTTAGCCCCGCCGCGCTTATCACCGCCGCGGAAGGTTGAAGCGGAAGCCCAGGCGACCGACACCAGCTCACCGACGGAGAGGCCGGATGCCGCAATCTCAGCCTTCAGGCTTTCGAGATCTTCGGCGGTCGGGTTGAAGAACGCATGCGGCAGCGGATCCTGCCAAATCAGATCTTCACGTGGCACTTCTGGCCCGATGTAACGCGCTTTTGGCCCCATATCACGGTGAGTCAGTTTGAACCACGCGCGGGCAAAGGCTTCGTTAAAGGCCTGCGGGTCGTTCAGGAAGCGGCGAGAAATTTTATCGAAGTCCGGATCGAAGCGCAGCGTCAGGTCGGTCACCAGCATGGTTGGCTTACGTTTTTTCGACGGGTCGAACGGATCCGGAATGATGTCCGGCGCATCGACCGCTTCAAACTGAATAGCGCCAGCCGGGCTGCGGGTCTGCACCCATTCGTATTTGAACAGGTTCTCGAAGAAGTAGTTGCTCCACTGGGTAGGCGTCTGTGTCCAGACCACTTCCAGACCGGAGGTGATGGCATCTTTACCTACGCCGCTGCCGTAGCTGTTTGCCCAGCCCAGACCCTGAGATTCAATTGGTGCCGCTTCCGGATCCGGACCGACGTGCGTAGCCGAAGCCGCGCCGTGGGTTTTACCCAGCGTGTGACCACCGGCAATCAGCGCCACGGTCTCTTCGTCGTCCATCCCCATGTTACCGAAGGTGGCGCGAATCGCCGCTGCCGCAGACAGCGGTTCACCGCTGGCGTTTGGCCCTTCTGGGTTCACGTAGATAAGGCCCATTTCGGTCGCCGCAAGCGGGCGTTTCGCCAGCTCTTCCGGATCACGGTGCGCCAGCCAGGCTTTTTCATCACCCCAGTTTACGTCCTGATCCGGTTCCCACACGTCTTCGCGTCCGGCACCAAAACCAAAAGTACGGAAGCCAGAGTTTTCCAGCGCCACGTTACCCGCAAGGATATACAGATCGGCCCAGGAGATTTTCTGCCCATATTTCTGTTTGATTGGCCACAGCAGACGACGCGCCTTATCCAGGCTCACGTTATCCGGCCAGGAGTTGAGCGGTGCAAAACGCTGTTGGCCGCGCCCTGCGCCACCGCGACCGTCGGTAGAACGGTAAGTACCCGCACCGTGCCACGCCATGCGGATAAACAGCCCCACATAGCTACCCCAGTCTGCTGGCCACCAGGATTGCGAATCCGTTAACAGCGCACGAATATCACCCTTCAGTGCGGAGTAATCTAATTTGCTGAATTCTTTGCGATAATCGAAATCTTCACCCAGCGGGTTAGATCGATTGGAATGCTGATTAAGTAGATCAACGCGAAGCTGCTTCGGCCACCAGTCCTTGCTACTGGTGCCAGCGCCGGCGCTTAAATCGTGACCACCACCGTGGTGGAAAGGACATTTACCTGCGTTCTGGATATCGTCTGGCGTGCTCATCACTATGCTCCCTTACAGTATTTATCGTTAAGATATACACCCCTGCTGATAAGTTATAGCTGAAATGACCCACGGATTTGATAGTTAATTCCTCTTATTTTTCCCTTGTCAGAGAGGAATTTCTGCGCAGGTCGAGCCTATCCTTACACAATTTAGGGGAAGTTGACTGTGATCGATCGGGAGAAATGACAAGAAACCCCTCAAAATATAAGGAGTTTCTTATGTCTAAGCGGGGAATTTGAACGCGAGGCATTGCCCGGTGGCGCTTCGCTTACCGGGCCTACAAAGTGCCAGAAACGTAAGCCGGATAAGCGCAGCGCCATCCGGCAAAATATTACGCCGGGCGCACACCCAGCGTGTGGCAAATGGCGTAGCTCATTTCCGCACGGTTCAGCGTGTAGAAGTGGAAATCTTTCACCCCTTCACGGCTCAGGATTTTAACCATGTCCATCGCGATGTTGGCGCCCACCAGCTTGCGGGTTTCGGCATCATCGTCCAGGCCGTCGAACATCGTCGACATCCAGGCAGGAATGCGCACGTTGGTCATGTCGGCAAATTTCTTCGCCTGTTTGAAGTTCGAGACCGGCAGGATGCCCGGAATAATTTCTACATCAATACCCGCCGACACGCAGCGGTCACGGAAGCGCAGATAGCTTTCGACGTCGAAGAAGAACTGAGTGATGGCGCGGTTTGCCCCGGCTTCCACTTTACGTCTCAGGTTAAGCAGATCCGCCTGAGCGCTTTTCGCTTCCGGATGCACTTCCGGGTAGGCCGCTACGGAGATATCAAAATCCGCCACGTCTTTCAGCAAAGTGACCAGGTCGGAGGCATACATTTCCGGTTTACCGCTGCCCGGTGGCAGGTCACCACGCAGGGCGACGATATGACGGATGCCGTTGTTCCAGTAGTCCTGGGCGATGGCGCGCAGCTCGTCGCGCGTGGCATCAATGCAGGTCAGGTGCGGCACGGCTTCCAGACCGGTGCGGTCTTTAATGCCTTTAATAATGCTGTGCGTGCGGTCGCGCTCACCGGAGTTCGCCCCGTAGGTAACCGAGACGAATTTCGGCTTCAGGCTGCTTAGGCGATCGATAGAGTTCCACAGGGTTTGCTCCATTTCACTGGTGCGCGGCGGGAAAAACTCGAAAGAAACGTTAATCTGCCCTTGAACCTCGGCCAGACTCTGATTCAGCGCTTCCCGCTGGTTGGCGTGAAAAAAGCTCATACCTTACCTCTATCAATCACGTGTCATTATTGTTGTGTTGTGAACATCTATCCGTTTAGACGTCTGGATGTAAAAATGCCGCAAAAACGGACGCCCGTCAATAGAAAAATCCGCGTAAAAAGTGAGTAATTTGCAAGGGCAATGAAAAAAGCGCATCTGCTGCTGCGGCGAAGCGAACACCGCAGCAAACAGGCTTATTGCTTCACATCTCTCACACGCATACCGTTCAACATTTCATCGGTTAGCGCACCGCCCGTTTTAAAGTAATCGACGACCGCATTGGAGACATAGTAGCCGCCCGATGTATTGCGCGCACTGCCTTCGGTAAAGGCCGTAAATCCATCACCACCATCGGCAAGGAAACTATTGGTGGCGACGTGATAAACCGCAGTATCTTCTATCGGTTTACCGCTCAGGCTAAATACCTTAACCCGCTGTCCTACAGGCTTGCTGCTGTCATACTGCATCTCCAGCCCTTTAGACACCTGCAATACGCCGTTGCTCAACCCTGCGCCATGCTCCATCAAAAGACGCAGTTGCTTTCCAGTCAACTCCATGGTGACCAGTTCGTTAGGGAACGGGAAGGTGCTGATGATGCCGCCCATCGTGACCGCCCCCGCAGGTATTTCATTACGGATCCCCCCTGAGTTAGTCAGTGCAAGCTGGGTATCTTTACCAGCAGCCGCCAGCAATGCGTCGGCCGCCAGATTGCCCAGCGAGGACGATTCGCCGTAAGCGCGAGTCAGTTCAACGGGTGCCTGTGTTACCGTCTGTTGCACCACTTTATCGAGTTTTTTATTCCAGCCATCGATGACCCGCTTAGTCTCCGGATCCGGCTGCCATTCATCGGCAAAAATAGTTTTCAGCTCAAAGTGTTTTACTGAGAAGTCATGCGGTTTCTCTTTGTAGTCCAGCACCAGTTTGCCGACGTCAATACCGCCGCTATCGGTGGATAAGATCAGCGTTTTGCCAACCTTAATCGGCTCCGGCGTGCCGACGTGCGCATGGCCGGTAATTAAAATATCCAGCCCTTTCACCTGACTTGCGGTCTGAATATCTTTATCCAGCGCTCGGCGCACATCGGTATTCCCCTGGCTGGACTGGCGCGCAGGCGTACCCTCATGAATCAGCGCCACCGTCAGATCCACTTTGCCCTTTAGCTCATCAATATAGCGCTGTAGCCATTTCACCTCATCGCGTGCTTCTATACCCACTCGGGTCGCCGCTGAAACCGTATCATCAAAAGCAAACACGCCATGCAGCCCGATAACACCGATTTTTACCCCGTCCTTTTCAATGATGGTGTACGGTTTATCCCAGAACATCTTGCTGCTGTTTTGATAGAAAATATTGCCCTGCACAATCGGAAAATGCGCCTGACTCAGCTGCAATAGCGTGTTGTCCCAGCCGTGGTCGAACTCATGATTTCCCATCGTCACCGCATCAAACGGCATGGTGTTCATGATATCGATAATCGCCTTACCCTTCGTCAGGCTACTGATATACGGCCCGGTAAAGTAATCCCCCGCATCAAAAAACCACGTGGCTTTATTTTTTGCTTTCTCCTGCTTCACCAGCGTAGTGATATTTGCCCAACCACCGATATCACGTTTTCCATCCGCTATCCACGGCACCTTATAGGGCTCTACGTGCGCATGAAGATCGTTGGTATAGATAATGGTGACATCCTTCGCGCACGCCCAGAACGGCAACGTCAACAGAATACCGGCAGCAATAGTTTTTAGCTTCATAATCAATCCCTTTCAGTCATATAAGGAATCGCTACGTTACGTTCTGAAAGGTTTTTTTATGTGAGTAGAATCACAGCGACAGGCGATAGTCGTAGCGGAAAATTAACGACCCACTGAAATCGTTGGTCACATGATGGATTCACTCTTTACGATTAACACCTGCAAAACGTATGGATGCCGTAATTTAGGCTTAGCCACGTCGCCAGACTACCAATGGCCGGATTACCGACTTGGCTACCCGGCCCTGCATTGCCAGGCCTGTGGAAGCTATCCGCCACTCTTCAACAAAGAGGAGTTTCAGCACTGGGCAACGACATACCTCTCACGCCATGCTCAGGAACACGGCCATTTTTGCCCCGCTTGTTTTCGAACCGGGATAATTCGCTATGGGCACAACCCCGGCGGCAACCAGCGGTTGCAGTGTCAGCATTGTAGAAAGGTATGGACGCCAAAACGGCAACGGATCACGCCGACTACGCCCCCGGAAGCCATTTGCAGCGTACCGTTTATCGTCGATTTCCAGGGCGCACTCACGGCGCAGAAGCTTTATTTTCTTTTCAGTTTCGACGCTATTCGCGGCAATATCATTCATTTATCCAGCAATTTTTCACCTGATAAGCCCGGAGATTCCTTGCACTACCGCTGGAAAGGCATCTACCCCATCGCCTCCGATCATCACAATATTATTCAGCGTGTTGCCCTCAAAGAGAGACAGTTTCTCCAGCGCAGCCAATTTGACGAGATCCAATACGGCCCAGCCGACCTGAAGCGCAACGCCAGAGGTGCTTTTCTTCGGCCCGTCATTACGGCGCACGCCCATTTTCGCGTGCTAAAAATCCGTTTTCCTGACGTCAGCATCCATGTTGTTGCGCATGAGTGTTTTCTACGCGGCGCGGTGATTACCGCCTGGTCAGAGCAATTTCGACACCGCCGGGCTTCGCTCTGGTTTGTTGAAGATAATATCGTCGATGAAAATAGTACGGATGCCTGGCGGCTAATGGGGAAAACCTGGCATGGGTGGTGGCAAAATCAGTGGCAGCTCTGGCAGCAGGGCCAGAATCAGAAAATGGTCTGCCTCCTTACCGATACCCATCAGGAAAAAGGCGGCGAGATAGACCTCACGGCCAGTCGTCTCTTTTTTCATTGGCTGTCGCAGCAGGTTGAATTTCAGCAAGCCCCCCGCTATTCCGCCGCGCACCTTACCCACCGGATGCAGGCATTGGCAGAGCAATACAATGCCCGGTTTGTGTAGCCAGGCAATAAAAACGCCGATTTTATACCGCTATAAATTGCGATCTGCATCTCATATTTCTCATACGTCGTAGTTCTGAACAAAAATTCCATTGCAGACGTTAATGACTTGTTTCACGATAAGTAGAACGTTCTACTATAACGTTATACCTAATATAAACAGGGTTACTAAAAGCACGCACGAAGAGGCGTCTATCGGGGGAAATCAGTATGAGTCTGATTCAAAGTGTTGTTAAATCGCTTTCCAAACTGTCGATGATTGGCCGCGCGCTGATGCTGCCGATCTCGCTTCTGCCCGCAGCGGGCTTGCTGCTGGCGTTCGGGGATAAATTCCATCTGCCGCTGATGATGAACGCCGGTGGGATTATCTTCGACAACCTGCCAATGCTGTTTGCCATCGGCTCTGCCGTCGGCCTGGCCTCCGAATCCGGCATCGCGGCGCTATCTGCCGCCGTCTCCGTGTTTGTCACCAACATCACCATCAGTACCGTGCTTGGCATTACGCCGGAAATGGCGGCGCAAGGCGGGAAATACGCCATGGTGGTAGGTATTCCTACCCTGCAGATGGGCGTCTTTGGCGGCCTGATTTGCGGCATCCTGGCGGCGTGGTGCTTTAACCGCTTCCACAAAATGCAGCTGCCTGAGTTCCTCGGCTTCTTCTCCGGCAAACGCTTCGTGGCGATTGCCACCGCGCTGCTGTCGTTCGCCCTCGGCTTGATCCTGCCGTACATCTGGCAGCATATTCAGGCGGGCATCGACGCGCTGTCGGTGGTGATCAACGGTGATAACCAGGCGGCCTCGACCTTTATCTTCGGGCTGGTTGAACGTGCGCTGATTCCACTCGGCCTGCACCACATCTGGTATCCGTCTTTCTGGTACTCCTTCGGCGACTACACCACCCACGCCGGTCAGGTGATCCACGGCGACCAGACAATCTGGTTCAAAATGCTGGAAGAAGGGGTAAAATCCTTCAGCAGCGATACCTACCAGAACGCCGGTAAATTCATGCAGGGCGAGTTCCCGCTGATGCTGTTCGCGCTGCCTGCCGCCTGTCTGGCGATGTACCACGAAGCACATACCAAGAATAAAAAGATCGCCGCCGGTATTCTGTTCTCCGCCGCGCTGACCTGCTTCCTGACCGGGATCACCGAACCGGTTGAGTTCACCTTTATCTTTGTGGCGCCGATTCTCTACGTCTTCAACGCCATCATGGCCGGTCTCTCCTACATGGTGATGTACCTGCTGCATGCGCATATCGCCAAGTCGTTCTCGGCCGGGCTTATCGACTACATCTCCTTCGGGATCCTGCCGTCGTTTAACGGCTACCAGACCAACTTCCTGAATGCGATTATCGTCGGTATTCCGATGGGGCTGATTTACTACTTCACCTTCCGTTTCGTCATCCGCCGTTTCGATGTTAAAACACCGGGCCGCACGGAAACCACGGTCAGCGCCAACGACAAAACCGATGAAGACCTGGCAACGGAGATTATCGACCTGCTGGGCGGTGAGCATAACATCGCGTCCGTAGGCTCCTGCATTACCCGCCTGCGTCTTGAAGTGGCGGATAAAGGGCCGGTGGACAAAGATGGGCTGAATAATATCGGTGCTCGCGGCGTCGTTTTCGTCGGCGATCACGGCATTCAGGTGATATTTGGCGCGCGAGCGCAATTTATCGCGGAAACCATGTCGACGATGATTGGCAAATAATCATAAGATTATGATCGGTTGGAGGTTCCCGTTTCTGATGGGGACCTCCTTATTTTGTGTGGATTGGCTCGACGGCTCAGGGAGTGATTTTTGAAGAAGGTCAGCATAATAGATGTGGCAAAACGGGCGGGCGTTTCCGTCTCCACCGTGTCCCTGGTGCTTCGCCAGAAAGGCAAAATTTCCGATGCCACCATCGAAAAAGTGCAGGCCGCCATTCATGAGCTGGGCTACGTTCACAACGTCGCCGCCGCCAACCTCCGTTCGAATACCTCCAACCTGATTGGTCTGATCCTACGCGACTTCAGCGATAGCTTTTCCATCAAAGTGATGGCAAGCATCGTGCAGGAGCTGGAAGCGCAGGGCTACATGGTCTTTCTCGGCCAGCCGCTGAACGAACACGAGCATCTCGAGCGCTGCCTGCTGTCGTTTAAACAGCAAGGCGTTGCCGGTGTGATTTATCTGGCATCCGATGTCCGCAGTGATAACCTGCCCGCGCAAATTCGTCAGTGCCCGCTGCCGCTGGTCGTCGTTTCACAATCACCGATTAAAGACGAGTGCAACCGAGTGCTGCGCGATAACCAGCAGGCGGCCAGTCTGGCGACACGCTATCTGCTGGAGCGCGGTCATCGCTATATTGCCTATCTTGGCGGCCTGGAAAACGATCTCATCCGCCAGCAGCGTCTGATGGGCTTTCGCAGTACCCTCACCCGCCTTGGGATCGGTTATCGCGAAGAGTTCAGCCCTGCCTGCGGCAACGATACCTATGCCGCGAGCGTGGCCACGCGCCAACTGCTGGAAAATAACAACGCCATTACCGCGCTGCTGTGTCATTCACCGGATGCCCTGATCGGCTGTATTGATGGGATTCATAAGGTGGGACGTACGGTAGGTAAAGATGTCTTCCTGACGCAGCAGGTCGCGCTGATTGGCTTTGAGGACATGCTGCACATCAACCTCACCTCACCGGCCTTTACCTATGTCTCTTCCGCCAGCGAAGAGAGCGGACGGCAGGCGGCAACGCTGATGATCCGCAAGCTCAAAGAGCCTGCGTTAGAGAATCAGTCAATTACGCTTTCCGGTCAGTTGGTAACGCGCGAATCGGCCTGAACCACCTCCCGCAGCCAGGCAAAACGCGCCGCGTTTTCCGGTAACGTCACCAGACCACACTGCACGCAGAGCGTCGTTTCATCAATCGGCCTGAACACCACGCCCTGACGCTGAATGGCGGAAAAAGAGGCGGGAAACAGGCTCAGCCCTTCGCCGCGAGCAATACGCGCCAGCAGCACATCGTGTTCCAGAGGTTCTTCCAGGCAGGCGGGGGCATAGCCCGCACGGCGGAAAATATCGCGGGTAAAGTCGAAGAACGCCGGATTACGTTCGCGTTTAAACCAGAATAACGGTTTGCCGTTGAGCGTGCTCAACGTCAGCCGTTCTTGTTCCGACTCCGGCCATTGCGCGGGCAGCGCGGCAATCAGCGGCTCCTGCCGATTGAGCCACGTCACGCTGAGCTCCGAGGCCTCCAGCGGTAGTGCGACCAGCGCGGCATCCAGTTTCCCCCAACGCACCTGACGCACCAGCTCCGGTGAACCATGGCGCACCACGTGCAGCGTCTCCACCTGCGCCGCCAGCACGGCTTCCAGTGAAGCAAAAACCCCCTGTTCAAACGCAGTGGTTAGCCCCACACGCAGCGACGGTGCTTCAGCCTGAGCAAGCTGGCTCAAGGCGGCATAGGTCTTAGCCTGCTGCGCTAGCAGCGGGCGAATAATCTCCAGCACTCGCAGCCCCTCAGCCGTTAACGTCAGCCCTTTGCTATGCCGGACAAAAAGGGTCACCCCCAGCCGTTCTTCAAGCTGGCGAATGTGGCGACTTAGCGGCGGCTGCGACATATACAGTCGGTCAGCCGCGCGGCGCATATTGTTCTCTTCCGCCACCACGGCAAAGTAGCGCAGCAGGCGGATATCCAGAGCATGTAAGGGCGACGTAGTCATACCGAAAAGGTATCACGAAAACGGTATTATCCAAATGGATCCACGCGCTCTATCTTCTCGTCATACGCTAACTCACGAGGGGTTTATCATGGATTCAGAACGCTATATTACCGGTCAGAAAATGCTGCAACAGGTTGATGGAAAAGGAGGGGATGCCGTTGTCGATAGCCTGAAGGATATCGCCCCGGACTTCGCCCGCTACCTGCTTGAATTCCCATTTGGCGATATTTATGCACGCCCGGGGCTGGATTTGCGCAGCCGGGAAATTGCCACCGTCGCCGCGCTCACCGCGATGGGTAACGCCGCACCGCAGCTTAAGGTACACATCGCCGCTGCGCTGCACGTTGGCTTAACGCAGGAGGAGATTATTGAAGTGATGATGCAGATGGCGGTTTATGCGGGATTTCCAGCGGCGCTAAACGGCCTGTTCGCCGCAAAAGAGGTGTTTGCGGCGAACAGCAAGCGCTAATTACAGCAACTGCGCCAGGCGGTTGATATCCGACTGAATTGCCCCAGCCGTCACGTCGCGCCCAGCGCCCGGCCCGCGAATCACCAGTGGGTTATCGCGGTACCAGCGGCTTTCAATCGCAAAGACGTTATCGCACGGCAACAGCGACGCCAGCGGGTGTTCCTGACGCACGGCTTCCACCCCAACGCGGGCTTTGCCGTTCGCATCAAACCGCGCCACGTAACGCAGCACCAGCCCCATCTCCTGCGCCGCTTCCAGGCGCTGGAGCATCTGCTCGTTCAGCTCATCGCCATTTTCAAAGAAGTGGTCGATTGAGCCCTCTTCACAGTGCGCAGGAACCAGAGACTCTACGCGTACCTGATCCGGCTCGATGTCGTAGCCCGCTTCGCGCGCCAGAATCACTAGCTTACGCATCACGTCTTTACCCGAGAGGTCTACACGCGGATCGGGCTCGGTCAGCCCCTGCTGCCAGGCCTGATCCACCAGCTCGGTAAACGGCACGCTGCCGTCGAACTGCAGGAACAGCCAGGAGAGCGTGCCGGAGAAGATACCGCTAATGGCCAGAATGCTGTCGCCGCTATCGATCAGATCTCGCACGGTGTGGTTCACCGGCAGACCCGCGCCAACGGTCGCGTTATACAGCCAGTGGCGGCCGGTTTTATCGAACGCGTCGTGGATCTGGCGATATTTATCGCTGCTGCTGGCCCCGGCCAGTTTGTTGGCGCTGATCACGTGGAAACCGTGGCTGGCAAAATCAAGGTACTGATCGGCCAGCTGCGGGCTGGCGGTCACATCCAGCACCACGAGATCGTCGTACGGGTGGGCGCGCATCCACAGGAACAGCGACTCCTCATCCTGCTCGATGGCTTCATCGTCGAAGAAGGCCAACGCGCGGCTGGCATCCAGCCCTTCATAGTTCAGCAGGCTGCGGCGACTATCCACCACCCCGGCCAGCACAAACTCAAAGCCGGTGCGGGCAGAGAGCGTGCTCTGCTCACGGGCAAACAGCTCCAGCCAGCGGGAACCGATGTTGCCTTTACCGAACAGCATCAGGCCGATACGCTTTTCCGCGCGGAACAGCGACTGGTGCAGGCCCTGAATCAGGCTTTCAGTTGGCCCCGCACGTAGCACGGCGACCAGGCTGATGCCCTCTTCCGACTGCCAGGTAAACTCCACCGGCTGGCCTTTCAACTGCTGCCAGAAACGGTGGCAGTGCAGCGGGTTACGGGTGACGCCCGCACCCACCATCGCCACCAGCGCCAGACCCTGACGCAGGCGAAGCTCGCCCGGCAGGCCCGCTTCATCGAGAATTTTCAACGCGCTGTCGGCCACTTCCGAGGTGTAGCAGAACTGCAGCAGCTTATGGTCAGCGTGCACGCCTACCGCCAGTGGGCGAATTTGTGCGCGCTTAAGCAATTGGTCGATTTCTTTATGCGCCAGCTTAAAGTCCTGGCTTGCCGGAACGCGGAACTCAATCAGACAGACATCATCATGGCTGGTGACGATACGCGCGCCGGTGCCGGAAGCGAGCACGCGCTCAATGCGCGTCGAGCCCTGATCCGGCGAATAGCTACAGCGTAATTGCAGGTCGATATCGCTGCCGGAAACTGGCTGCAGCGTACGGGCGTGCAGCACCGGGGCGGCAAGACGCGCCAGCTCGCTGGCTTCGTCCAGACGCAGCAGCGGCAGCAGGCAGGCATCTTTGACTTTACGCGGGTCGGCGCTGTAGACCCCGGCCACGTCGCTCCAGATGGTGACGCGGGAAACGCCCGCCAGCGCGCCGATTTGCGTCGCGGAGTAGTCCGAGCCGTTACGCCCCAGCAGCACGGTTTCACCCGCGTTGTTGCGGCTGATAAAGCCGGTCACCACCAGACGTTTACCCGGATGCTGTGCCAGAAGCTGTTGCAGCAGCGGATAAGAGAGGCCTTCGTCTACCTGCGGCTGCGCGGAGCGCTCGGCGCGTAAGAACGCACGCGCATCCAGCCATGCGGCGTCCAGGCCTTGCAGCTTAAGGACTTCCGCCATCAGACGCGCCGACCACACTTCACCGTGACCGACCACTTCTGCATATACCGCGTCGCTTACGCCGTTATCTAAAAGCTCAGCCAGACGCTCCAGGTCATGAATAAAATCAGCGATCATGCCGTCGGCAATTTCGGCAGGCAGCAGGCCGCTAATCAGCTCAGACTGATAGCGGCGCAGCGTCTGCTGAACCTGATGCGCAGAAAGGCGATCGGTCTGGCTGAGCTTCAGCCAGCTAATCAGCTGGTTGGTGGTGCTCCCTGCGGCGGAAACGACCATCATATCGCCGGGCTGAGAGTACTCAGTCATAATGCCGGCAACGCGCAGGTAACACTTCACATCCGCCAGACTACTTCCACCAAATTTATGCAGCTGACGCTCATTCGCCCCTGCCTGCGCAATCACACTCATGTTTACCCCTCGGCTGCGACCCGGAATCCATTTTCCAGATCGGCAATTAAGTCCTGGCTATCTTCAATACCGGTTGAGATACGCAGCAGCGTCTCAGAAATACCTGCGGCCGCGCGCGCTTCCGGGGCCATGCCCGCGTGGGTCATGGTCGCCGCGTGAGAAATCAGGCTTTCAACCCCACCCAGCGATTCCGCCAGCGTGAAGAGTGACAGCCCGCTCAGGAAGCGACGCAGCGTCTGTTCATCACCGTTCAGTTCAAAGCTCAGCATCGCACCAAACCCTTTCTGCTGGCGAGCGGCAATTTCATGCCCCTGATTATCCGGCAGAGAAGGATGATACAGCTTTTTCACCAGCGGCTGGGTTTTCAGGAAATCGACAATCGCCTGGGCGTTACGCTGCGCCACGTCCATACGGGGTACCAGCGTGCGCAGACCGCGCAGCAGCAGATAGCTGTCGAACGCGCCGCCGGTGACGCCGATATTATTCGCCCACCATGCCAGTTCCGTGACCGTTTCAGGATCTTTTGCAATCACCACGCCCGCCACCACGTCAGAGTGACCGTTCAGGTATTTGGTGCAGGAGTGCAGGACCAGATCCGCGCCCAGCGCCAGCGGATTTTGCAGCGCCGGGCTCAGGAAGGTGTTATCGACCACGCTAACCGCACCGGCCTCACGTGCCAGTTGGCAAATTTTGGCGATATCCACCACGCGCAGCAGCGGGTTGCTTGGGCTTTCCACCAGCACCAGCTTCGGTTTTTCAGCCAGCGCCGCTTTTAACGCTTCATCATTGCCCTGATCGACAAACAGCACGCGATAGCAGCCACGTTTTGCGAGACTATCGAACAGACGGTAGCTGCCGCCGTAGCAGTCGTGTGGCGCCACCAGCAGGTCGCCAGGCTTGAGGAATACGGTGGTGACCAGGTGAATCGCCGACATGCCCGTGTTGGTCAGAACCGCGCCTGCGCCCCCTTCCAGCTCGGCCAGCGCCCGCTGAACCACATCACGCGTCGGGTTACCGCGACGAGAGTAGTCATGCGCACGCGGCTCGTTAAAACCGGTAAAGTTATAGGTACTGGAAAGATGAATGGGCGGGACAACACAACCATACTGCTCGTCGTCATTTAATCCGCTACGCACTGCGATGGTGGCCTGTTTACGGGTCATGAGGATTCGTTCCTGGCAAGGTCTGTGAAAAGTCAGACCCCAGAGTAAACATTGTTGCCATAGCCGTCAATACATCTAGACTTCTAAACTTCTTTGCGTATAGATTGAGCTATTGGCAAATAGCCGTTAAAATTATACGCATTAGCGCACATCTGCGAAGCCTAAGCTCGTGTCACATCAGGCCTCTCTACGGTAAACTACGCGCGATCACGGCCGTAACCCGGCCTGTTAACTTATGACTAGAGGATTAAAGGTATCTCATGGCTGAATGGAGCGGCGAATATATCAGCCCATACGCTGAGCACGGTAAGAAGAGTGAGCAAGTAAAAAAAATTACGGTTTCCATTCCTCTGAAGGTGTTGAAGATCCTCACCGATGAACGCACGCGTCGTCAGGTGAACAACCTGCGTCACGCTACCAACAGCGAACTGCTGTGTGAAGCGTTCCTGCATGCATTTACCGGTCAACCGTTACCTAACGATGAAGACCTGCGTAAAGAGCGCAGCGATGAAATTCCGGAAGCGGCAAAAGAAATTATGCGTGAGCTGGGGATTGACCCGGAGACGTGGGAATACTGATTGGCAGGCATAAAAAAAGCAGAAAGTAATTTCTGCTTTTTTTTCGAATTTTTTCAGCGTCTTAGAAGCGTGTTACTTCAGGATGCAGTTCAGACATAGAGATCAGGTAAGAAACAAAAACGTTTTTGATTGCGGTCAGCATAGTCACACCTTTACCCATAGTTATTTTGTGGTCGTTTGATGGGCAAATAATAAGCTTATCCGCAGTGCGGTGCAATATTTTCGTGACGCACATCACAAAAAAATGGCGACTGCCGAAATTCAGAGACAAAAAAAGCGCCCTGAGGCGCTTTTTTCGTTAGGCAACTTACTTGCTGCCTGGGATGCTGAAGCGCTTGTTGAAGCGGTCAACACGGCCACCGGTAGCAACATCACGCTGCTTGCCAGTATAGAACGGGTGGCATTTACCGCACACGTCCAGGTTCAGATCGTGACCTACGGTAGAGCGGATTTTCATGATGTTACCGCAAGAGCAAGATGCAGTAATTTCTTCGTATTTCGGGTGAATATCTTTTTTCATGGGGAAAACCTCGGTTAAGGCCGCGTCGCTCTTCCAGCCCTAACGCCAGACACCACGCGATGTTAATAGTATAGGTCAGTGATACAAAGATGTATCAAAGGCGGCGAATCATACAGAATTTGACCAGCAGATGCAAACTGATCCGCACTCCTACAATGTGTATACTGTCTCGCCAGATTTCAAGTCAGGAAGAAAACATGCCCGTTGCTCACGTTGCCCTGCCTGTTCCATTGCCCCGTACGTTCGACTACCTGCTGCCTGACGCTTTCAGCGCTAAAGCGGGCTGTCGCGTGCGCGTGCCGTTTGGTAAACAAGAGCGCGTTGGCATCGTGGTTTCGGTCAACGAAAGCAGCGAACTCCCACGCGATGAACTGAAAGCGGTGATTGAGGTGCTGGACGGTGAGCCGGTCTTTTCTACCTCTGTCTGGCGGCTGCTGCTTTGGGCGGCAGATTATTACCATCATCCTATTGGCGACGTACTGTTCCACGCGCTGCCGATTATGCTGCGTCAGGGCAAACCCGCCAGCGCAACGCCGCAGTGGTTCTGGTTTGCGACCGAGCAGGGCCAGGCCGTTGATATCAATACGCTGAAACGATCGCCGAAGCAGCAGCAGGCGCTGGCCGCGCTGCGTCAGGGGAAAATCTGGCGCCATCAGGTGGCAGAGCTGGAATTTAATGAAAGCGCGTTGCAATCGCTGCGCACCAAAGGGCTTTGCGAACTGGGTAGCATTGCGCCGGAAACCACCGATTGGCGCACCACTTATTCGGTACCAGGCGAACGCCTGCGGCTCAACACCGAGCAGGCCACGGCGGTAGGCGCGATTCATAGCGCGTCCGATGCGTTCTCCGCCTGGCTGCTGGAAGGGATCACCGGCTCCGGGAAGACGGAAGTCTATCTTAGCGTGCTGGAAAACGTGCTGGCGCAGGGCAAACAGGCGCTGGTGATGGTGCCGGAAATCGGCCTGACGCCGCAAACCATCGCCCGCTTTCGCGAGCGCTTTAATGCGCCGGTCGAAGTGCTGCACTCGGCGCTGAACGACAGCGAACGTATGGCCGCCTGGCTCAAGGCAAAGAGCGGCGAAGCCGCGATTGTCATCGGCACCCGCTCCTCGCTGTTTACACCGTTTAAGAATCTCGGCGTGATCGTCATCGACGAAGAGCACGACAGCTCCTATAAACAGCAGGAAGGCTGGCGCTATCATGCCCGCGACCTCGCAGTTTGGCGCGCTCATAGCGAACAGATTCCGATAATCCTCGGCTCAGCCACGCCGGCGCTGGAGACATTGCTCAACGTGCGCCAGCATAAATATCACCTGCTGCGTTTAACCCGGCGCGCGGGCAACGCACGCCCGGCAACGCAGCACGTGCTCGATTTAAAAGGTCAGCAGCTACAGGCCGGGCTCTCACCGGCGCTGATCAACCGCATGCGTCAGCATTTGCAGGCCGACAATCAGGTGATTTTGTTCCTCAACCGCCGAGGATTCGCCCCTACGCTGCTGTGTCACGACTGCGGCTGGATTGCCGAATGCCCACGCTGCGACAGCTATTACACCCTGCACCAGGCACAGCATCATCTGCGCTGTCACCACTGCGACAGCCAGCGTCCGATCCCACGTCAGTGCCCTTCCTGCGGCTCGACGCACATGGTGCCGGTGGGTCTGGGAACGGAACAGCTGGAGCAGGTGCTGGCGCCGATGTTCCCCGGCGTGCCGCTATCACGTATCGACCGCGATACCACCAGCCGTAAAGGCGCGCTGGAGCAGCATCTGGCGGAAGTGCATCGCGGCGGCGCGCGTATCCTGATTGGCACCCAGATGCTGGCAAAAGGCCACCACTTCCCGGACGTGACACTGGTAGCCCTGCTGGACGTTGACGGCGCGCTCTTCTCCGCCGATTTCCGCTCGGCAGAGCGCTTTGCCCAGCTTTATACCCAGGTCTCCGGCCGCGCCGGACGCGCAGGTAAACAGGGTGAAGTGGTTCTGCAGACGCACCATCCGGATCACCCGCTGCTGCAAACGCTGCTCTATAAAGGCTATAACGCCTTTGCCGAGCAGGCGCTGGCCGAACGCCAGACCATGCAGTTGCCGCCGTACACCAGCCATGTGCTGATTCGCGCCGAAGATCATAACAACCAGCAGGCGCCGGTCTTCCTGCAGCAGTTGCGTAATCTGATACAGGCCAGCCCGCTGGCGGACGATAAGCTGTGGGTGATTGGCCCGGTTCCGGCGTTAGCGCCGAAGCGCGGCGGCCGCTACCGCTGGCAGATACTGCTGCAGCATCCCTCACGCATTCGCCTGCAGCACATCGTCACAGCCAGTCTGGCGCTCATCAATACGCTGCCGGAATCCCGCAAGGTGAAGTGGGTTCTCGACGTTGACCCTATCGAAGGTTAATGCAGAGTTGCGAGCCGGATCTAGAAATCAAACAAACATCACATTTCTGATGAAAATTCTGTAACGGATCCCCCTAACTATCTGATAAAAGTGTGTCAGATGTCAGGTCACATAGGACGTGCCTGCGCCAGTTAGCGAGGAGAAAATCAGGTGAAGGCTAAAAAACCGGTTGTTGCCGCAACCATGAAGGATGTTGCCCTACAAGCGAATGTCTCTACGGCAACCGTATCTCGTGCATTGATGAACCCCGAGAAAGTCTCGCAGGCGACGCGTAACCGCGTTGAGCAGGCCGCCCTGGAAGTGGGTTACCTCCCGCAGATGCAGGGGCGTAACATGAAGCGTAATGAATCGCGCACGATTCTGGTCATCGTCCCGGATATCTGCGATCCCTTCTTTAGCGAAGTGATCCGCGGGATCGAAGTCACCGCCGCAGCACAGGGCTACCTGGTACTGATTGGCGACTGCGCGCATCAGAACCAGCAGGAAAAAACCTTCATCGATTTAATCATCACCAAGCAAATTGACGGCATGCTGCTGCTGGGCTCGCGTCTGCCGTTTGATGCCAGTATTGAAGAGCAGCGCAACCTGCCGCCGATGGTGATGGCTAACGAATTTGCTCCGGAGCTGGGGCTGCCTACGGTACATATCGACAACCTCACCGCCTCGTTCGATGCCGTTAACTATCTCCACGAACTCGGCCACCAGCGCATCGCCTGTATCGCCGGGCCGGAAGAGATGCCGCTGTGCCATTATCGCCTGCAAGGCTACGTGCAGGCGCTGCGTCGCTGCGGTATCACCGTCGACCCTCACTACATCGCCCGTGGCAACTTTACCTACGAAGCCGGTGCCAACGCGCTGGAACAGCTTCTAGCACTGCCGCAACCGCCAACCGCCATCTTCTGCCACAGCGATATTATGGCGCTGGGCGCGCTCTCTTATGCCAAACGCCAGGGGCTGAAGGTGCCGGACGATCTGTCCATTATTGGCTTCGATAACATCTCGCTGGCAGAGTTTTGCGACCCGCCGCTCACCACGGTTGCCCAGCCGCGTTTTGATATTGGTCGTGAAGCCATGCTGCTGTTGCTGAACCAGCTGAGCGGGCAGTTTGTTGATAGCGGTTCGCGTCTGCTGGATTGCGAACTGATCATTCGCGGCAGTACAAGCAAAATTTGATGTAAAGCCGGGTGCTTTAGGACTTGCTTGTCTGGTCAAAGCCCCGTCGCTTAAGTAACATGTCGGGCTAACTAACGGAAAAAGACAGCGAAACGATAGTGGCACAACGAGACTATGTACGCCGCAGCCAACAGGCACCTTCGCGGCGCAAGAACAGCGCTTCACGGAATACACGGAAAAAGCAAAGTAACTTTCCGGCAGTCTCTCCTGCCATGGTGGCGATTGCTGCTGCAGTCGTCGTCGCCTTTATCGGCGGTTTGTACTTCATCACGCATCATAAAAAAGAAGAGTCTGAAGCACTCCAGAGCCGCCAGGTGACCGGGAACGGCCTTCCGCCGAAGCCGGAAGAGCGCTGGCGCTATATCAAAGAGCTGGAAAGTCGCCAGCCGGGCGTGCGTGCGCCAACCGAACCGTCTGCGGGCGGGGAAGTGATCAACCCGAATCAGCTTACCGACGAGCAGCGCCAGCTGTTGGCCCAGATGCAGGCGGATATGCGCCAGCAGCCAACGCAGCTGACGGAAGTGCCGTGGAACGAACAAACGCCAGCACAGCGCCAGCAAACCTTGCAGCGTCAGCGTCTGGCACAGCAGGCTCAGCAACAGCAATGGTCTCAGCAACAGGTCGTGCAGCAGCCGCAAACGCGCACCGCGCCACCGGTTCAGCAACCGCACCAAACCCAGACCCAGCAGCCACCTAAGGCAACGGCCTCCAACAAGGCGCCGTATCAGGATCTGTTGCAGACACCAGCGCACACCGCCGCCTCGCAGCCAAAAGCGCAGAGCAATAACGGTATCCCGGAAGTGCGTGAAGTGACGCCACCGCCGAAACCAGAGAAAAAAGACGATCGCCGCTGGATGGTGCAGTGCGGCTCCTTCAAAGGTGCCGAGCAGGCGGAAACCGTTCGTGCGCAGTTGGCGTTTGAAGGCTTTGATTCCAGAATCACCACCAACAACGGCTGGAATCGCGTGGTCATCGGCCCGGTCAAAGGCAAAGAGAACGTCGATAACACTATCGCCCGTCTGAAGCTGGCAGGTCACGGAAACTGCATTAGGCTCGCCTCCGGGGGTTGAAACCCCCAAAAACCCCCCCATCTATACTTACATTCTGCCCCGTACGCGTAACCGCGATACGGGGCCCCTACATATCGTATTTGCAACAAAGGGGTCTGCTCGTGACAACAATAGTAAGTGTTCGCCGTAACGGCCACGTCGTAATCGCCGGTGATGGTCAGGCCACGTTGGGCAATACCGTCATGAAAGGCAACGTGAAAAAAGTTCGCCGTCTGTATAACGACAAAGTGATCGCCGGCTTCGCGGGCGGCACTGCGGACGCCTTCACGCTGTTCGAACTGTTTGAACGTAAACTGGAAATGCACCAGGGTCATCTGGTCAAAGCCGCCGTTGAGCTGGCGAAAGACTGGCGTACCGACCGTATGCTCCGCAAGCTGGAAGCCCTGCTGGCGGTCGCGGACGAAACCGCGTCGCTTATCATCACCGGTAATGGTGACGTCGTGCAGCCAGAAAACGACCTGATTGCTATCGGCTCTGGCGGCCCGTACGCCCAGGCCGCTGCCCGTGCCCTGCTGGAAAATACCGAGCTTGGCGCACGTGAGATTGCTGAAAAAGCGTTGAGTATTGCAGGCGACATCTGCATCTATACCAACCATTTCCACACCATTGAAGAATTACCATCTAAGGCGTAAGGATCTCCCATGTCTGAAATGACCCCACGCGAAATTGTCAGCGAGCTGAACAAACACATCATCGGTCAGGACGCCGCTAAGCGTTCCGTGGCTATCGCCTTACGTAACCGCTGGCGTCGTATGCAGCTCGATGAAGAGCTGCGCCACGAAGTCACGCCGAAAAACATTCTGATGATCGGCCCAACCGGCGTCGGTAAAACCGAAATTGCCCGTCGCCTGGCGAAACTTGCCAACGCGCCGTTCATCAAAGTGGAAGCCACCAAGTTCACCGAAGTGGGCTATGTGGGTAAAGAAGTGGACTCTATCATCCGCGATCTGACTGATTCTGCTATCAAAATGGTACGTGTTCAGTCTATCGAGAAGAACCGCTACCGCGCAGAAGAGATGGCGGAAGAGCGCATTCTCGACGCGCTGATCCCACCGGCAAAAAACAACTGGGGCCAGGCTGAGCAGCCGTCTGAGCCATCTGCTGCACGTCAGGCATTCCGTAAAAAACTGCGTGAAGGCCAGCTGGACGACAAAGAGATTGAGATCGATCTCGCGGCGGCACCGATGGGCGTTGAAATCATGGCGCCTCCTGGCATGGAAGAGATGACCAGCCAGCTGCAGTCCATGTTCCAGAACCTGGGCGGCCAGAAACAGAAACCGCGTAAGCTGAAAATCAAAGATGCGATGAAGCTGTTGATTGAAGAAGAAGCGGCGAAGCTGGTCAACCCGGAAGAGCTGAAGCAGGACGCGATCGATGCGGTTGAGCAGCACGGTATCGTGTTCATCGACGAAATCGACAAAATCTGTAAGCGCGGCGAATCCTCCGGTCCGGACGTTTCCCGTGAAGGCGTTCAGCGCGACCTGCTGCCGCTGGTAGAGGGCTGCACCGTCTCCACCAAACACGGTATGGTCAAAACTGACCACATCCTGTTTATCGCTTCCGGTGCATTCCAGGTAGCGAAACCGTCTGACCTGATCCCTGAACTTCAGGGTCGTCTGCCGATTCGCGTAGAATTGCAGGCGCTGACCACCAGCGACTTCGAGCGTATCCTGACGGAGCCAAATGCCTCCGTTACCGTTCAGTACAAAGCGCTGATGGCCACCGAAGGCGTGAACATCGAGTTCACCGAATCCGGTATCAAGCGTATCGCTGAAGCGGCATGGCAGGTTAACGAAACCACCGAGAACATCGGTGCTCGTCGTCTGCATACCGTGCTGGAACGTCTGATGGAAGATATCTCCTATGACGCCAGCGACCTCAACGGACAAAGCATCACAATTGATGCGGAATACGTGAGCAAACATCTGGATGCATTAGTCGCAGATGAAGATCTGAGCCGTTTTATCCTATAATCGCGTTCACTGCATTTTCATCTTTAATTGATGGGGCTGAAAAGCCCCATTTTTATTGGCTAATTATTATGACAAATACACCTGTAAGCCGCTCTCAGGCCTGGCTGGAAAGTCTGCGCCCGAAAACGTTACCTCTGGCCTGCGCGGCGATTATCGTCGGTACCGCGCTATCGTGGTGGCAGGGGCACTTCAATGCGGGCGTTGCCGTACTGGCGCTGATCACCGCAAGCCTGCTGCAAATCCTCTCTAACCTCGCCAACGACTATGGCGATGCGGTGAAAGGCAGCGATAAACCGGACCGCATTGGGCCGCTACGCGGGATGCAAAAAGGGGTGATAACCAAAGAACAGATGAAGCGCGCGCTGATTATTACCGTCGGGCTTATCTGCATCTCTGGTCTTGCTCTGCTGTTCACCGCTTCGCAGACTCCCGGCGACTTTATCGGCTTCCTGGTGCTGGGGCTGTTGGCGATTATTGCCGCCATCACCTACACCGTCGGCACGCGCCCGTATGGCTACATTGGCCTTGGCGATATCTCGGTGCTGATCTTCTTCGGCTGGCTGAGTGTGATTGGCAGCTGGTACTTACAGACGCATACTCTGAGCAGCGCGATTATTCTGCCCGCTACCGCCTGCGGCCTGCTGGCGACGGCGGTACTCAATATCAATAACCTGCGTGATATCGACAGCGACCGCGAAAACGGCAAGAACACGCTGGCCGTGCGTTTAGGGCCGGTTAACGCCCGCCGCTACCACGTCTGTCTGCTGATGGGGACGCTAGTTTGCCTGGCGCTGTTCAACCTGCTCTCGCTGCATAGCCCGTGGGGCTGGCTGTTTATCCTCAGCGCGCCGCTGCTGGTGAAACAGGCGCGCTTTGTGATGCGCGAGCGCTCGCCGCAGGCGATGCCGCCGATGCTGGAACGGACGGTGAAAGGGGCGTTATTAACTAACCTGCTGTTCGTCATCGGAATTGTGCTCAGCAAGGCGCTGGCTTAACTGACAAATATCAATTAACAATTGATGATTTTGCCAACAATGCATAGAGCGCGATATACTAAAATCACTCGCAGCAACTGAGCGTTAATCCTATGAAATACGATACTTCCGAGCTTTGCGACATCTACCAGGAAGATGTCAACGTAGTAGAACCCCTGTTCTCTAACTTTGGCGGGCGGCTGTCGTTCGGTGGGCAAATCATCACCGTAAAATGTTTCGAGGATAACGGGTTGCTGTACGATCTGCTCGAACAGAACGGTCGTGGCCGCATTCTGTTAGTCGACGGCGGCGGTTCTGTCCGTCGCGCGCTGATCGACGCCGACCTCGCCCGTCTGGCCACTCAAAACGAGTGGGAAGGCATTGTGGTGTATGGCGCAGTGCGTCAGGTTGATGATTTAGAAGAGCTGGATATCGGCATTCAGGCGATTGCCGCCATTCCGGTTGGTGCAGCGGGCGAAGGCATCGGCGAAAGCGACGTACGCGTCAACTTCGGCGGCGTAACCTTCTTCTCCGGCGACCATCTGTATGCCGATAACACCGGCATTATCCTGTCGGAAGATGCGCTGGATATCGAATAAGCGCCTGACGTATACAAAAAAGCCTTCTCAATGAGAAGGCTTTTTTTTCGCTCGTATCTCCCCGTTACCGGGCAAACGCGGCTTAGTACAGCTGTTTAGCGCATTCCAGCCAGTCACCTTTGAACGGACGCTTCATATTTTCGATAGCGTCGATGATGTCATGGTGAACCAGTTTTTCGTTCTGAATACCGACGCAGCGGCCACCGAAGCCCTGCTGCAGCAGTTCAATCGCGTAGGCGCCCATACGGGATGCCAGGATGCGGTCGTAAGGAACCGGGGAGCCGCCGCGCTGGATGTGGCCCAGAACGGTTGCACGGGTTTCACGACCGGTTTCAGCTTCGATGAAGTGAGCCAGTTCGTCAACGTCGCACATGTGCTCAGTAATCGCCACGATGGCGTGTTTCTTACCTTTAGCGATGCCCGCTTTGATTTCAGACACCAGGTCATCACGTTTGAATTCCACTTCTGGCACCACGATAAATTCGCAGCCGCCCGCGATAGCCGCGGCCAGAGTCAGGTCGCCGCAGTAACGGCCCATCACTTCAACAACGGAGATACGCTGGTGAGAAGAAGAGGTGTCACGCAGACGGTCAATCGCTTCAACGACAGTGCTCAGTGCGGTGAAGAAACCGATGGTGTAGTCGGTGCCTTTGATATCGTTATCAATGGTGCCCGGCAGGCCGATGCATGGGAAGCCCATTTCGGTCAGGCGCACGGCGCCCATGTAGGAACCGTCACCGCCGATAACGACCAGCGCATCGATACCACGTTTTTTCAGGTTTTCGATAGCCACGGCACGGATGTTTTCATCACGGAATTCCGGGAAACGCGCGGAGCCCAGGAAGGTGCCGCCGCGGTTAATCATGTCTGACACGCTGTAACGGTCGAGCTGTACCATACGATCTTCGTACAGGCCCAGATAACCGTCATAGACGCCCATGACTTCAATGCCTTCCGTCAATGCTGCGCGTACGACACCGCGAATGGCGGCGTTCATACCCGGCGCATCACCGCCACTTGTCAACACACCGATTTTCTTAATCATGACTACCTCTGAACTTAGGAATGCTAAAAATTAATTCTTCTGCCCGAAGCGCTCCCGCAATGTAGGGGGGAGAGAACGACTCTATGTAGAGATAGTATATCAAGCGCTTCTTGCTGAATTGATTCAGGTCAGGCTAACCGGCGGTTATTTATACAAATAATGCCGACTTAGCTCACATTTCATACAACCACTGCGAAAGTTCAAACGTCTCTGTTTGCCTGCAGCATAACAGAGCATGGATCCTGATGAATAATCACGTCGGACCCAGGAAAACGATGCAAAATCGCCTGCTCCACCTGATCGGCAACGTGATGTGCCTGAACCAGCGGCAGGTTGTCTTCCATTTCAATATGAATCTGAATAAAGCGGGTCGGCCCTGACTGCCGCGTTCGGAGATCGTGAGCACCGCTCACACCTGGCCAGGTGGTCACGATGTCGAAAATTTCCTGACGTTCTTCATCGGGCAGCGCGCGATCCAATAACGATTGCACCGCTTCGTACCCCATGCGTAACGCGCTATATAGAATATAGATGCCAATTCCTAATGCAAACAGCGCATCGGCGCGATGCCAGCCGTACCAGGAGAGGCCGAGCGCGACAAGAATCGCGCCGTTCATCATAACATCAGACTGATAATGAAGCATATCCGCGCGTACGGCCTGGCTCTGGGTTTTTCTGACCACCCAGCGCTGAAACGTCACGAGAACTAATGTACTGATAAGCGCAATCACCGTCACCACCACCCCGATGCCCGGCTGGCTCATCGGCGTTGGCCGCGCCAGATGCTGAATCCCGGTCAAGAACAGGAACAGCGCCGAACCGGAAATAAACATGCTTTGCGCCAGCGCCGCCAGCGATTCGGCTTTGCCGTGCCCAAAGGTGTGTTCCTCATCCGCCGGCTGCAGCGAATAGCGCACCACCAGCAGGTTGGTCAGCGAGGCAGCGATATCCACCAATGAATCGACCAGCGCCGCCAGAATACTGACTGACCCGGTATACCACCACGCAAAAATTTTAATCACCAGCAGCACGGAAGCCATGACCGTCGCGGCGATTGCAGCACGACTTACCAGTCGTCCATAAGATTGATTCATAAACACTCCTGCTTTCGATCTGCGTAGTATAGCGGAATGTATGAGGGGTGCGCGGTGACGAATTTAAGACAAAAAAAGCACAACGGAAACCGCCATCATGCGTTTTTTCAATCTCGTGGTATCACCCGCCGTTACTCGATAATCAGGTGTACTTTTTTACCAATCAGCGTCGCCATGCCAACCAGCGTATCCAACGTGAATTTTTCGGTTTTCTTATTCACCACATCCGATACCCTCGGGCGAGAAACGCGCAGCACCTTCGCTGCATCCAACTGTTTATAACCTTCGCGCTTCATCCAGGCAGCAATTTCACCCATCAGCTGTTTTTTAAGCGCGTCCGTTCTGGCCATCTCGGCACGAGATTCTGCGAGGAGCTTTGTTGCTTCTTCAGGCGCAAATCCGAGGTCGGCAAATACGTTGCCGTCAGCCTTCGTCACATGGCGAACTTTAGTATCAATACCTTTCGTCATTTTGCTCTCCTCCGCTGCGCAACAGCCTCTTTATATCGACTCGTAATGATGAAAACATCTCTCGGGCTGGTTTTCTGCGTCTTCTTCTGAAACCCATGGAGCACGCATACTGCATCGTCAAATTTGGCAACGTACACAACGCGATACTCACCATCTTCACCATGCAGCCTAATCTCAATAACCCCTGAGCCCCAGTCATTAATCGATTTCCAATCTGACGGCTCCTTCCCGTTTTGCACTTTATCCCGTTCAAATCCAGCCTCACGCCGGACATCAACCGGGAAAGCGATGAGATCGTCCAGAGACGTTCCCATCCACTCAATCTGCTTCGTCGCCACCCTGCGATACCTTCTCAACCCTGAAAACGTATAAAATATTATACAACAAAGGGCAAAAAACGAACAGCGTGATAATCATGAAAGATCGAACAGAAAGTGCCGGAAAAAGGACAAAAAAAACCCCCTCATCATGAGGGGGAAGACAGGGATGGTGTCTATGGCAAGGAAAAACAGGGTTTGTTACTGGTTGCTACGGGTATTGCTACTAAACAGGTTCTGACTCGGTACTGAACCTTGCTGCATCCGTGCAACGTCACGCAGCTGCTCCATACGCTGCTGGTGATTCTCATTTAAAGCCGCTTGCTGCTCCGGCGTTAACAGGCGGTACATCTGGTTGCGTACCCGCGCCATTTCTACCTGGCGGTTTACCTGCTCCTCGGCCATTTTCTCGGCCTGGGCTCGCACGGCGGCTTCATCAAATTTTTCTGCGGTGACAAGGCGATGCATTGTCTCCATTTCGCTAACATTAACAGGTGGACGATCGTGTCGTGCCCTTTGCATCAGATCGCGCATCTGTTGGCGTTGATGTTCGGTTAAACTAATACCGTCGAACATATGGCCCTGGCCGTTCCGCAGCGTATTGCTTTCCGCTGGGTGCCAGTTAACGCTGGTGACGACTTCATCGGCCTGGCTATATGCACTGAATGCCAGCGTTGAGGCCATGACGGCAGCGATAACATTGCGCATCACATGCTCCCAAAAACTTTAGTGTCGCGATTCAACGAGAGACAGTTTACGATTCAGGCTGCAAACATGCGTCAGGGGGTGTAAAACAACGTAAAGTCATGGATTCGCTGGCTCTGATGACGTAATTTCTGCCTCGGAGGGATGAAAATATGAATAAAATTTTATTAGTTGATGATGACCGCGAGCTGACTTCCTTGCTCAAGGAACTTCTTGATATGGAAGGCTTTAACGTCCTTGTTGCCCACGATGGCGAACAGGCGTTATCGCTGATTGACGACAGCATCGACCTACTTTTACTCGACGTGATGATGCCGAAGAAAAACGGTATCGACACGCTGAAAGAATTGCGACAAACACACCAGACTCCCGTCATTATGTTAACTGCTCGCGGAAGCGAGTTGGATCGCGTGCTGGGCCTTGAGCTGGGCGCGGATGACTATCTGCCTAAACCGTTTAACGATCGCGAACTGGTCGCGCGCATTCGCGCTATTTTGCGCCGTTCACACTGGAGCGAACAGCAGCAAAGTAGCGATACCAGTTCACCAACCGTAGAAGTTGACGCGCTGAGCCTGAACCCAGGTCGTCAGGAAGCCAGCTTTGATGGTCAAACGCTCGAACTGACCGGTACTGAATTTACCCTGCTCTATCTGCTGGCGCAGCACCTGGGCCAGGTGGTTTCTCGTGAACACCTGAGTCAGGAAGTGCTGGGTAAACGCTTAACGCCGTTCGACCGCGCGATTGATATGCACATCTCTAACCTGCGACGGAAGTTGCCGGAGCGCAAAGACGGTCATCCGTGGTTTAAAACCCTGCGTGGTCGCGGCTATCTGATGGTCTCCGCTTCATGATAGGAAGTTTAACCGCTCGCATCTTCGCCATTTTCTGGTTAACGCTAGCGCTGGTGCTGATGCTGGTTTTGATGTTGCCAAAGCTCGACTCCCGTCAAATGACCGAGCTGCTCGATAGCGAGCAGCGTCAGGGCCTGATGATTGAGCAGCATGTTGAAGAAGAACTGGCCAACGATCCGCCCAACGATTTGATGTGGTGGCGTCGGCTGTTCCGCGCAATTGATAAGTGGGCACCGCCGGGCCAGCGTTTGTTGCTGGTGACTAGCGAAGGCCGCGTGATCGGCGCGGAACGCAACGAAATGCAGATCATTCGTAACTTTATCGGCCAGTCTGATAACTCCGATCATCCGCAGAAGAAGAAGTACGGCCGCGTTGAGTTGGTTGGGCCGTTCTCCATTCGTGACGGGGAAGATAACTACCAGTTATACCTGATCCGTCCGGCAAGCAGTTCACAGTCCGACTTTATCAACCTGCTGTTCGATCGGCCTTTACTGCTGCTTATCGTCACCATGCTGGTCAGCGCCCCGCTACTCTTGTGGCTGGCGTGGAGTCTGGCAAAACCGGCGCGTAAGCTGAAAAATGCCGCGGATGAAGTCGCTCAGGGCAACCTGCGTCAGCATCCTGAGCTTGAGGCCGGGCCGCAGGAGTTCCTGGCCGCCGGTGCCAGCTTTAACCAGATGGTGATGGCGCTTGAGCGCATGATGACGTCGCAACAGCGGCTGCTCTCCGACATCTCTCACGAACTGCGTACGCCGTTAACGCGTCTGCAGCTTGGCACGGCGCTGCTGCGTCGTCGCAGCGGCGAGAGTAAAGAGCTGGAGCGCATTGAAACCGAGGCACAGCGTCTGGACAGCATGATCAACGACATGCTGGTGATGTCGCGTAATCAGCAGAAAAGCGCGCTGGTCAGCGAAACCCTGAAAGCTAATCAGCTGTGGGGCGACGTGCTGGACAACGCCGCGTTTGAAGCAGAACAGATGGGCAAATCGTTCAGCGTCGATTATCCGCCGGGACCGTGGCCGCTTTACGGAAACCCGAACGCACTGGAAAGTGCGCTGGAGAATATCGTGCGCAACGCCCTGCGTTACTCGCACACCAAAATCGCCGTCAGTTTCTCGGTGGATAAGGATGGCGTTACCGTTCACGTGGACGACGACGGCCCAGGCGTAAGCCCGGAAGACCGCGAGCAGATTTTCCGTCCGTTCTATCGTACCGATGAGGCGCGTGACCGTGAATCTGGCGGGACGGGGCTGGGGCTGGCGATTGTAGAAAGCGCCATGCAGCAGCACCGCGGCTGGGTGAAGGCCGACGACAGCCCACTCGGCGGGTTGCGGCTCACGCTGTGGCTACCGCTTTATAAGCGAACCTAAAAACCATCGGCCTGCTTATGCAGGCCGATTTTTTTGTATCGTCTAGCCCCACAATCTTCTGCTGTTATCTTCAATCTTGCCGCTCAGGCGACGCTTCTGCATGGTTCTGCTCCAGCTCACCGACAGCCCCGCCGCGCTCAGCAGGCGGTGATACTGGTCGTCATCAAACGGCATATGCCAGGCAATCGCGGCGGCGTCATACACCGAAACATCGCTCAGACGCGATACCAGTTCCAGCGGAGCATCAGTAGAGACCTTACCCGGCGCAATCACCCGGTACAGCCAACCGACCTTGCCGCTGTTTTGCATCAACGATGCCATATCGCTGATAGCAAAGTGGAAATTGAGCTTAAAGCACGGAGAACGTGGCTGGGTAACCTGGATCAACGTCTCACCCCAGCGGTAAATATCACCGATAAAAACGTTATGCTCGGTCATACCTTCCGTCGACAGGTTTTCACCAAACGCCGGGGCGCAAAACAGGGCGGCCTGCTCGGGGAAGTCACGAATCAGGTCGACGTAATGTTCACGGGGAAACTGACACAGCGCGCGGTCGGGGCCGCCGTGGATTTTTTTCTCAGCCTGTTCATCACCCAACAGTCCCAGCTCGGTGAGTTCCAGTTCGCCATCCATCTGGACCTTCGCGATGGCGCTCGGGCGGCTGCCGTCATAGTCGCGGATTTTGCCAATAAACACATCAACCGGAAAATGCATCTGCTGCTCCTTAGGCGGATACAAAAAAAGCGAGTCATCAGACTCGCTTCTACAGACCGGCAATGCAAATTATTTTTTAGCGGCGAAACGCGCTGCTGCTTCGTCCCAGTTCACCACGTTCCAGAACTCTTTGATGTAGTCCGGGCGGCGGTTCTGGAATTTCAGGTAGTAAGCGTGTTCCCAAACGTCCAGGCCCACGATTGGGAAACCGGAAGCGCCGGAAACGGCTTCGCCCATCAGCGGGGAGTCCTGGTTTGCGGTAGAAACCACAGCCAGTTTGTCGCCTTTCAGCACCAGCCACGCCCAGCCAGAGCCGAAGCGAGTTGCTGCTGCTTTTTCAAATTCAGCTTTGAAGTTATCAACGGAACCGAAATCACGCTCGATAGCCGCTTTCAGGTCACCCTGCAGGGTGGTGCCTTTTTTCAGGCCTTTCCAGAAGAAGCTGTGGTTAGCGTGGCCGCCCGCGTTGTTACGCAGAACGGTTTTCTTGTCAGCCGGCAGTTGGTCCAGTTTCGCGATCAGCTCTTCAGCAGACAGCGCAGCGAATTCCGGCAGGCTTTCCAGCGCTGCGTTAGCGTTGTTGACGTAGGCCTGGTGGTGTTTGCTGTGATGGATTTCCATCGTCTGTTTGTCGAAGTGCGGTTCCAGGGCATCGTACGCATAAGGCAGTGATGGCAGGGTATAGCTCATAATCATCTCCATTATTGTCGGGCGGCAAACCTGTAAACGCCGCGTAATCAGTTGGTTCATTATAGTTAATTAAATGATATTGAAAATGATTATCAATGCCGTAGTTTTTATAAGGTTATAACATTTTGTTATGTTCCTGAAATTATGCGTGCTTTACGTTAGTCGTATTGATGAATTCCGAAAATTTCACACTTTGACATAACCATATACAAATACGTTTTTTTTGCCACCCGACGCCAGAGGCTGGCAATAATCACAAGGTCTTTGCATGGCGTAACGCGTAATTTCGCCTCGAAACTATCAAACGTTGAGGGCTATATGAAATTACTACGGACAGTCAAAATACTTCTGCTGTGCTGCCTTTCGCTCCCTGCATTTTCGCATGCTGAGACGGTACTGCGTCTCGCCTATGCCGAAAACAGCCAGCCGGTGAAAGATGCGCTGCGCTTCCTGGGCAACCAAATAGAAGAGAAGACCCAAGGCGATATCAAAGTGATGTACTTTCCAGATGGCCAGTTGGGCGGCGAGCGCGAGCTGGTCGAGCTGACTCAGGTTGGCGTTGTGGATATCACCAAAGTGTCATCCGGCCTAATGGAAAGTTTTTCCCCGATGTACGGAGTTTTCTCTCTTCCCTACCTCTTCGCCGATCGTAATGAATACTACAAAGTAATGGATAATCCCGACGTAATGATGCCGGTTTATCAATCCACTCAAGCTCAGGGCTTCGTCGGCGTTGGCTGGTATGACTCCGGCGCGCGTAACTTCTATATGAGCAAAGGGCCCGTACGCAGCATTAACGATCTGAAAGGGAAAAAGATCCGCGTGATGCAGAGCGACACAGCCATTCGCACGCTTAAGCTGCTGGGAGCCTCCCCCATCGCCATGAGTCAGGCGGAGGTCTATACCTCACTACAGCAAGGCATTCTGGACGGCGCTGAAAACAACGAGTTCGCACTGACTATCGCCCGCCATGGCGAGGTGGCTCGCTTTTACACCTACGACATGCACACCCGTATCCCTGACATCCTGCTGATGAGCTCATTAACGCTAGAAAAACTGTCTCCCGAACAACAACGCATCGTCAACGAGGCAATTCTGGCCTCGATTGAATATGAAAAATCGGCGTGGGATGCCGAAATCGAAAAAACCAAACAGCAGGCGGTTAAGGACTTTAACGTCGAATTTTTCGATATCGATATCAAACCCTTCCAGCAGGCCGTGCAACCCATTTATGCCGACCTGGGAAGCAGACCAGAGCTGGATACGCTCTATCAGAAAATTCAGGCCGCAAAGAACTGATAAATAAGGATTTAAAATGGAAATAATCAGAAAAGGACTAGATAGACTACTGGAAATCCTCTGCTGCCTGGTTCTGGCGGTGATGGTTGCCGTATCGTGCTGGCAGGTCATTAGCCGTTATATCGTCGGCCAGCCCAGTACCATTACCGAAGAACTGCTACGCTTCTCCCTGGTCTGGATCTCAATGCTAGGCATGGCCTATGTTGCAGGTAAGCAACAACATATCAGCCTGACCATTTTGATCGATAAGGTCTCTGAGAAAGTGCGCCTTATCTGGATGATTATCCTGCAACTGACCTTTATGGCCTTCTCCACGTGGATTTTAATTATCGGCGGTCTGAAAATCTCCGCAATTTCAATGCTGCAAATATCTCCCGCGCTGGGCATTCCAATGGGTCACGTTTACTACGCGCTGCCGATTGCCGGCGCGTTAATCATTATCTACAGCGTGCTAAATATCATTGATTCACTGCACGCTCTGCCCCGCTCTTCCTCGCAGCACGTGGAGAAATAACATGATTGATCCGATTACCGCTTCGTTAACGCTGATTAGCGTATTTATCGTTCTGCTGGCTATGGGAGCGCCGATTGGTATCTGTATCGTTATCGCCTCTTGCAGCACAATGATGTTGGTGCTTCCGTTTGATATCTCCATGTTCGCTACTGCGCAGAAAATGTTCTCCAGCCTCGATAGCTTCGCGCTGCTGGCTGTGCCGTTCTTCGTGCTCTCTGGGGTGATCATGAACAGCGGCGGTATTGCTGCCAGACTGGTTAACTTCGCCAAGCTGTTTACCGGCCGTCTACCAGGTTCGCTCTCCTACACCAATATTGTTGGCAATATGATGTTCGGCGCTATCTCCGGTTCCGCCATCGCAGCATCGACATCAATTGGTGGCGTACTGGTGCCGATGAGCGCCAAAGAGGGCTATAACCGTAACTTCGCTGCGGCAGTCAATATCGCCTCTGCGCCGACCGGCATGCTGATTCCGCCAACTACCGCGTTTATCCTCTACGCCTTAGCCAGTGGCGGCACCTCGATTGCAGCGCTGTTCGCTGGCGGCCTGGTCGCTGGCATGCTATGGGGTATTGCCTGTATGGCAGTCACCTGGGTCGTGGCGAAACGCAATAACTACCGCGTCTTTTTCGCTGTACAGAAAGGGATGGCGCTGAAGGTCACCCTGGAGGCGGTACCTAGCTTGTTACTGATCGTCATCATCGTCGGCGGTATTGTGCAGGGTATCTTTACGGCGATTGAAGCCTCGGCAATTGCAGTGGTCTACACCTTATTCCTAACCTTAGTGTGTTATAAGACTCTGAAGCTCAAGGATATGCCGTCGGTATTTATTCAAACAGTAGTAATGACCGGGGTGATCATGTTCCTGCTGGCGACCTCCTCGGCAATGTCGTTCTCCATGTCAATTACCAATATTCCGTCCGCATTAAGCGAGATGATCCTTGGGTTATCTGAAAGCAAGACATTGATTTTACTTGCAATAACACTCTTTCTCTTGGTGATCGGCGCATTTATGGATATTGGCCCGGCAATTCTTATTTTCACCCCAATTCTGCTACCGATTATGATCAAGCTGGGTATCGATCCGGTTCACTTCGGCATCATCATGATCTACAACCTGGCAATTGGCACCATTACACCACCAGTCGGCAGCGGTTTGTACGTGGGGGCAAGCGTGGGTAAAGTGAAAGTGGAGGAGGTGTTGAAACCGCTGATGCCGTTTTATATCGCGATCATCACCGTGCTGCTACTGGTTACCTATCTGCCGGAACTGACGCTGTTCCTGCCGCGTTTACTCGGCGTGATGTAACACGCAGGGATCTCCCGGCCAAGCATAGCGACGCCGGGATGGATAAAATTATATTGCCTGATAAAAAAACGGCTACCCTATGGATAGCCGTAAAAAAGCAAAGGAAAACAGCGGATAAAATAATTAGAAGGTATAACCAACGCCCACGCGGAAACGAGTTTGACGTTCATCACTGGTGCTGCGGACGGAAACGTTACCCACTTCCACAAATGGCGACCATTGACCAATCATATAAGCCGTTCTGAAATTATATTCATAGTTATCTTTACCATTATCAAACAGATTATACTTATCGGCTTTCTTATAAATTCCTTCCAGCGTCCAGTCAAAATTACCCCATTTATAACCCGCCCAGGCATCAACACGATTAGTCGTATCATCTTCGCGACTATCAGAAGAACGGCGAACATATTCAAAGCGATAACGAGCGCCCACCCACCAGCTTTCATTTAATATCCAGGTCGCACGTAAATAAGGTTTGTAGTTTGAATACCCATTTCCTGTTTCCAGAACAAAGCCCGGCTGCCAAGCCACACTGCCCGTTTTAAACTGATAACTTACAGTATATTCATTACCCTGTGCTTCCATATCATTAAAAGGGCGATCGGTATCATCACCACCGGATTTTGAGATAGCTTCGATAGCAAAACCAAAGCCGTTTGCAAAACGATGCGAGATATAGGCACGGTCATAATTTGCCTTACTATCATCAAGATACTCATGGCGAACATCAACATAAACCGCGTGAGCGCTGGTTGCAACCAGAGGTAATAAAAGAAGAAGCGCTTTTTTCATATAATAATATCCCTATTAAATAGATTTTAATATGTACCAATAGCACAGACACTAACGTTAATGTCCTTGAAAAATCAATTCAATAGAGTTCAATATTTTTATTTAAAAATGAGCCAGCATTCAAATATACGAATAAAATAAATGAAAAATATATTCATGACATGAAATAAAACATTAAAAAATAGTCGACTTTATAATATTTAAAAACCTGCTTGATTGGTAAACACATGAATTCAATAGTTATTTTTACATTATTTAAAAAACAAATTGAAAAAACATTGCCATTTTCAACACTAATATATAGTTAATAAGTCTTATTTTTTGAAAGGCAACAGGAGATCTTTGTTTGAATGCCAGATTAAGCTACACCCTGGCACTAACAATAAGGAAAAAATAACGATGCTATGATAGCTGATTTACTCAAGGATGCGGAATAAAGAATATCGTTCATGCCCCACAAGAAAATCAAAAAATAAGCTATTATTGCGTTTTAACGCGATCACGCTGAAATAGCGCCACGCATTCAAGCACCAGAATATTATGCCGGAAGCCGACTCCGTTGCCGCCACTGCCCTGGCGTCATCCCAATTTCGCGGTTAAAGACCACCGAAAAGTAGTTACTATCCTCGAAGCCGCAGCGCATCGCCACTTCGCCAATTAGCAGTTCGGTGTGCTGAAGCAGATATTGCGCGTGGCAAATCCGCAGTTGCCGCAGGTAGTGGTTAACGGTCATGCCGGTCTGGCTGCGGAACTGCTGGCGCAGGGTGCGCTCGCTACAGCCCTGCTGCTCGCAGAAAGTATCAAGCATGAAAGGGCGGTTCAGGCTACCCGCCAGCACGGTCAGCAGCTTATCGAGCAGTGCTTCGCTTTGCGTGGCCGCCTGATTATCGGTGGCATAGCGGTAGCGCTTAAGACAGACCACCAGCTGGGCAAAGAGCAGTTCGGACATTTCATTGGCTAGCGCGTCGTCTTTGCGGCTCTCCTGTTCCAGCTGAGTCATTATCTGCCGTGCCTGCGTCATACCGGTGCTGCCTATGCGCCAATGCGGCGCCCAGTGGGAACCGTGCAGCCCGGGAATATGGGCCACCCAATCAAGATTGAGCTTTAAGCGCTCGGGGCAGTAGATAATATTCTGTAAAACCAGATCGTTAACCGAGGCGTAGGAGTGTTTGTCTTCCGCGCGAATATAAAACAGATCGCCGCGGGTGATGCGATAAGGACGGTCGTTGAGGATGTGTAAGCCGTTGCCGCGCCAGACCAACACCAGCTCGTTAAATTCGTGGGTATGCTCAGCAAAAACGTTTTGCGGGTAGCGGTCAGCCACCGCCACGGCTTGCGCCGGATTGGCAAAAAAATCTGCTTTTCGAAGAATTAACTGGCCTGGCACGCTGGCACCTCACGACTAACAACTCTCTATTATTAGCCGTTTCGAGGCAAAAAACGGTGATTCCCTTCGCGTTACTGAAGCAGGGTATCCCGTCCCTGGCGAATATCTCGCGGCGACCAGTTGAATTCACGGCGAAAAAGGGTCGAAAAGTGGTTACTGTCGCCAAAACCGCAGCGATAGGCGATATCGGTAACGCTCTCATCGCTGTGGCGCAGCAGATGGCGGGCTTTAATCAGGCGCAGGCGGTTGAGATAGCGCTGCGGCGTCAGGCCGGTACAGTGCTTCAGCTGGCGGTGAAGCGTGCGCAGAGACAGCGAGAATCGGTCCGCGACCCCTTCCCAGCACACTTCTTCGGCGAAATGCTCCTCCAGCCATGCCATCAGTTGATTCAGACGAGCGTCGTTATCCATCGCCCCCTGTTCCTGGCTGCCTTTACGCAGCAGCACCAACAGCTGCATAAACAGAATTTCGCGGTTCGCCAGCGACATCATATCGGTGCTGTCATTCGCCTCTTCCATCTGTCCGACAATCGTTCTCACCTGCTGCAAGGTGCTCTGGTTTACGCGCCAATGGGAAGGATAGTGACCATCCTGCTCCTGCGGCAGCAGCTTATTAAGACCTGACAAGAACTGGAAAGCATCCGGCGCACGGTACAGCACGTTGGTCAGACACAGGTTTTCCGTGTGCTCATAGAGGTGCCGGTCGAAGTCACGGACGAAGCAAACCGTGCCGCCGCAAATGGTATGCGGCTGACCATTGAACACGTGAATACCAGTGCCATGTTCAACGATAACAATCTCATTAAAATCATGATGATGTTCAGGAAATGCCGCCTGAGGAAGTCGAGGTTCAATCGCCACGGGCAGCTTACCTGAAGAGAAGAAATCCACGCTGTGTAGTACGGTCATCGCGACCCCCGACAAATGAGAAATGTTATCAGGATAGTAATATCGGATGAGGGATCTGACCTTGACGTTTTGACAGCAAACCGCGCAAAGCCGGTCGTTTTTTCAAGAAACAGCCGGAAAGATCGGGAAATGCGGTCAGCATCACACCCCCTCATCGGCTGAATTTGTGAACTCTCTCACGTTCATCTTTGCTTTCTTGCCAGCGCCGAATTTCGCCTGTCAGTAACGAGAAGGTTGTGGCATTGCGCTTTTTCTAGACTGAGCAGCAATGACTCATAGAAGGACTCTTGCCATGACTTTTCGCCATTGTGTGGCCGTCGATTTAGGCGCCTCCAGCGGACGCGTAATGCTGGCTCGCTTTGATAGCGCGCAGCGTTCGCTTTCACTGCGCGAAATCCACCGCTTCGTCAATAACCTGCATAAGCGCGATGGTTTTGACACCTGGGATATCGACGCGCTGGAAGCCGAAATCCGTATCGGCCTCAACAAAGTGTGCGACGAAGGCATTCTGATCGACAGCATCGGCATCGATACCTGGGGCGTGGACTACGTCCTGCTGGACCAGCACGGCCAGCGCGTCGGCCTGCCGGTGGCCTACCGCGATAGCCGCACCGACGGCGTGATGGCGATGGCGATGGAACAGCTGGGTAAAGACGAGATCTACCGTCGCAGCGGCATTCAGTTCCTGCCGTTCAATACGCTTTATCAGCTACGCGCGCTGGTTGAACAGCAGCCGGAGCTGGTGAGCGAGGCCGCACATGCCCTGCTGATCCCGGATTACCTCAGCTTCCGCCTGACCGGCAAGATGAACTGGGAATACACCAACGCCACCACCACGCAGCTAGTCAATATCGATAGCGATAACTGGGATGAAGACCTGCTGAACTGGACCGGCGCACCGTCGTCCTGGTTTGGCACGCCGACGCATCCCGGCAACGTGATCGGCCACTGGGTCTGCCCGCAGGGCAATGCTATCCCGGTGGTTGCCGTTGCCAGCCACGACACCGCCAGCGCCGTCATCGCTTCGCCGCTGGCTGACCGCGATGCCGCCTACCTCTCTTCCGGCACCTGGTCGCTGATGGGCTTTGAGAGCAAAACGCCGTACACCAGCGAGCAGGCGCAACGCGCCAACATCACCAACGAAGGCGGCGCGGAAGGGCGCTACCGGGTGCTGAAAAATATCATGGGCCTGTGGCTGCTGCAGCGGGTGCTGAAAGAGCAGAACATTGCCAGCCTCCCCGATCTGATTGCCGGGGCAGAGAAGCTACCGGCCTGCCGCTACCTGATTAACCCGAATGATGATCGCTTCATCAACCCGGAAAATATGAGTGCCGAGATTCAGGCGGCCTGCCGCGAAGCCGCGCAACCCATTCCCCATACCCCTGCCGAGTTGGCGCGCTGCATCTTCGACAGCCTGGCGCTGCTGTACGCCGACGTGCTCAACGAGCTGGCGCAGCTGCGCGGTAAACCGTTCAGCCAGCTGCATATCGTTGGCGGCGGTTGTCAGAACCAGATGCTGAACCAGCAGTGCGCCGATGCCTGCGGCATCACCGTGGTCGCTGGCCCGATTGAGGCCTCAACCCTCGGCAACATCGGCATCCAATTAATGACGCTGGACGAACTCACCAACGTCGACGATTTCCGCAAGGTGGTGACCGGCAACTACGGTCTCACCACGTTTACCCCGAATTCAGACCATGAAATTGCCCGCTACGTTGCGCAGTTTCAGCAACAACGACAGACAAAGGAGCTTTGCGCATGACCACTCAACTTGAACAAGCCTGGGAACTCGCGAAACAGCGCTATTCCGCTGTGGGTATCGATGTCGAAGAGGCGTTACGCCAGCTGGACCGCTTACCCGTATCCATGCACTGCTGGCAGGGCGATGACGTCGCGGGTTTTGAAAATCCAGAAGGCAGTTTGACGGGTGGCATTCAGGCAACCGGTAACTATCCGGGCAAAGCGCGTAACGCCACCGAGCTGCGCGCCGACCTGGAGCAGGCGCTGAGCCTTATCCCAGGGCCAAAACGTCTGAACCTGCACGCTATCTATCTGGAGTCTGACACCCCGGTGGCGCGCGACGAGATCAAACCTGAGCACTTCAAAAACTGGGTTGAGTGGGCGAAAAAACACAAGCTGGGCCTCGATTTTAACCCGTCCTGCTTCTCACATCCGCTCAGCGCCGACGGCTTTACGCTGTCTCACGCCGACCCGAAAATTCGCCAGTTCTGGATTGACCACTGCAAGGCCAGCCGCCGCGTTTCCGCCTACTTTGGCGAGCAGTTGGGTACGCCTTCAGTAATGAACATCTGGATCCCGGACGGCATGAAAGACGTGACCGTTGACCGTTTAGCACCGCGCCAGCGTCTGGCCGCCGCGCTGGATGAAGTCATCAGTGAAAAACTGGACCCGGCGCATCACATCGATGCCGTTGAGAGCAAGCTGTTCGGCATTGGTGCTGAGAGCTACACCGTCGGCTCCAACGAGTTCTATATGGGCTACGCCACCAGCCGCCAGACCGCACTGTGCCTGGATGCCGGTCACTTCCACCCAACGGAAGTTATCTCCGACAAAATCTCCGCCGCCATGCTGTACGTGCCGCGCCTGCTGCTGCACGTGAGCCGACCGGTACGTTGGGACAGCGACCACGTGGTGCTGCTGGACGACGAAACCCAGGCCATCGCGAGCGAAATCATCCGCCACGACCTGTTTGACCGCGTGCACATCGGCCTCGATTTCTTCGACGCCTCCATCAACCGCATCGCGGCATGGGTTATCGGTACTCGCAACATGAAGAAAGCCCTGCTGCGCGCGCTGCTGGAACCAACCGAACAACTGCGCCAGTTGGAAGTTGACGGTGACTACACCGCGCGTCTGGCGCTGCTGGAAGAGCAGAAATGCCTGCCGTGGCAGGCGGTATGGGAAATGTATTGCCAGCGCAACGATACCCCTGCGGGCAGCCAGTGGCTGGAGAGCGTGCGCAGCTACGAGAAAGAGATTCTGAACAAGCGTGGGTGATTGACCCTCACCCCGACCCTCTCCCTGAAAGGGAGAGGGAGAAAACCGAACCGTTCCCTCGCCCCTTAGGGGAGAGGGCTAGGGTGAGGGGAAACACCTCACCGAGACAACAGGACAACAAGACTATGCAGACCATTACCGATTCCTGGTTCGTCCAGGGCATGATTAAAGCCACCTCTGACGCCTGGTTAAAAGGCTGGGACGAGCGCAACGGCGGCAACCTGACGCTGCGTCTGGACGATGCGGATATCGCGCCTTTCACCGCCGATTTCCACGCCAAACCGCGCTATATCGCCCTGAGCCAGCCGATGCCAATGCTGGCGAACACGCCGTTTATCGTCACCGGTTCCGGTAAATTCTTCCGCAACGTCCAGCTCGACCCAGCCGCCAACCTCGGCGTGGTGAAGGTCGATAGCGACGGTGCGGGCTACCATATTTTGTGGGGGCTGACTCACGAAGCCGTACCAACCTCCGAACTGCCAGCGCATTTCCTGTCACACTGCGAGCGTATCAAACTGACCGGTGGTAAAGACCGCGTCATCATGCACTGCCACGCGACTAACCTGATCGCGCTGACCTACGTACTGGAAAACGACACCGCGCTGATTACCCGCAAACTGTGGGAAGGCAGCACCGAGTGTCTGGTGGTCTTCCCGGATGGCGTCGGCATTCTGCCGTGGATGGTGCCGGGTACCGATGAAATCGGCCAGGCGACCGCCGTCGAAATGCAGAAGCACTCTCTGGTGCTGTGGCCGTTCCACGGCGTCTTCGGCAGCGGCCCAACGCTCGATGAAGCCTTTGGTCTGATCGATACCGCCGAAAAATCCGCAGAAGTGCTGGTGAAGGTGTACTCGATGGGTGGCATGAAGCAGACCATCACCCAGCAAGAACTGATTGCCCTCGGCCAGCGCTTTGGCGTCACCCCGATGGCCAGTGCATTAAATCTGTACAAGTAAGAACATCGCATAACCCCTGCGGGCAACGATCCGCAGGGGAAACTCTGTTACCTGCAAACCAACTAACTCAAAACCGTGGAGTACAAGCAATGAAAATAAAAGCAAGCTTCATCCTCACCGTTGCCGCCCTGGCGTTGTCCGGTTCCGCTTTAGCTGAAGTGAAAATTGCCCTTGTGGCGAAGTCATTAGGCAATGGCTTCTTCGAAGCCGCGAACGTTGGCGCACAGGAGGCGGCCAAAGAGTTAGGCGATGTAAAAGTCATTTATACCGGCCCGACCACCACCACGGCGGAAGCGCAGATCGAAGTGCTCAACGGGTTGATCGCCCAGGGCGTCGATGCGATCGCTATTTCCGCTAACGATCCCGATGCGGTAGTGCCGGTGCTGAAAAAAGCCATGCAGCGCGGCATTAAGGTCGTGTCATGGGATTCCGGCGTTGCCGCCGGTGGCCGTCAGATTCACCTGAATCCCTCGAACAACCAGCTGATTGGCGAAACCAACGTTAAGCTCGCCGCCGATGCGCTGAAAGCGCTGAACGTCGAGAAAGGCGACGTCGCCATTCTGAGCGCCACCCCTACCTCCACCAACCAGAACATCTGGATTGGCGAGATGAAAAAGGTGCTGCCGAACTATCCGTCCATCAACCTGGTGACCGTGGCCTACGGCGACGACCTGTCGGATAAGAGCTACCGCGAAGCGGTTGGGCTGCTGAAGTCTTACCCGGACCTGAAAGTGATTGTCTCCCCTTCCTCCGTCGGTATCGTCGCGGCGGCGCAGGCGGTGAAGGATCAGGGCAAAATTGGCAAGGTTTACGTCACCGGGCTGGGGCTGCCGTCAGAAATGGCTGGAGCAATTAAGTCTGGCGCGAGCAAAAGCTTCGCCATCTGGAACCCAATCGATCTGGGCTATGCCGCCACCTACCTCGCCGATGACCTGGTAAAAGGCACGGCAACCAAAACCGAAGCCAGCATGGGTAAACTGGGCAAAGTGAAGCTCGATGCTGACGGTAATGGCGCGATGTCCGAGCCGTTCGTCTACGATGCCAGCAATATTGATAAGTTCTCGAAGATTTTCTAATCCTTTGACCTTCACCCCGCCCCTCTCCCTAAATGGGAGAGGGAGAAAAGCAGGCGGCAGTGAGGGGAAATTCTCCGGAGAACTATCATGACCGCATCGACTCCGCTATTGCAGCTTAAGGGGATCACTAAGGTCTTCCCCGGCGTGCGCGCACTTGAAAACGTACAGCTCGATCTCTGGCCCGGCAAAGTCACCGCGTTAATCGGTGAAAACGGCGCGGGCAAATCCACATTGGTCAAAGTGATGACCGGCATCTATCAGCCCGAAGAGGGCGAGATTCTCTACAAAGCCATTCCAATTACCCTGCCCACGCCGGACTCCGCGCACCGGGTGGGGATCACCGCGATTCATCAGGAAACCGTCCTGTTCGATGAGCTCTCGGTCACCGAAAATATTTTTGTCGGCCAGTACCTCTATAAAGGCTGGCTGAAAAAGCTCGACTGGCCTGCCATGCACCAGAAAGCACGGGAAATACTCACCCGCCTCGACGTGCAGATTGACCCGCGCGCCACTTTAAAAACCCTTAGCATCGCCCAGCGCCACATGGTGGCCATTGCGCGCGCACTGTCGTTTGAGGCGCAGGTAGTGATCCTCGATGAACCCACCGCCGCCCTCTCCCAGCACGAGATTCTGGAGTTTTATCAAATCGTTGAGCGCTTGAAGCTGGAAGGCAAAGCCATCCTGTTTATCTCGCACAAGTTTGATGAGATTTTTGAGCTCGCCGATCACTACACCATTTTACGCGACGGCGTGTACGTGGGATCCGGCGCAATCAATGAGATAACCGAAGAGCGAATGGTCGCCATGATGGTGGGCCGTGCGATCACGCAAACCTACCCGAAAGTGGCGTGCGAAAAAGGCAATGTGGTGCTGGAGGTAAAAGACCTTTGTCACCCGACCGAATTTGCCCATATCGACTTCACCCTGCGCAAAGGCGAGATCCTCGGCTTCTATGGCCTGGTCGGCGCCGGGCGCACCGAGCTAATGCAGGCGCTCTCCGGCGTAACGCATCCCTCCTCCGGCGAGATTGTCCTCAACGGCAAGGCAGTGCATTTTCGCCAGCCGGCCGATGCCATCAACGCCGGGATCGTCTGCGTGCCGGAAGAGCGGCAGAAACAGGGGGCGATTATTGAACTGCCGATTGCCCAGAACATCAGCCTGCCGCAGCTTAGCAAACTCAACCCACGCGGTGTGCTCAACGACGCCCGCGAATGGCAGCTGGCCGACGAATACGCGCGCCGCCTGCAGGTGAAAGCCTTTAGCTGGCGGCAGCCGGTGGAGACACTCTCCGGCGGTAACCAGCAGAAGGTGGTGATCGGCAAATGGCTGGCGACCCACCCGGACGTGATCATTCTTGATGAACCCACCAAAGGTATCGATATCGGCTCAAAAGCCGCGGTGCACCAGTTTATGTCCGAGCTGGTTGCTCAGGGGCTGGCGGTGATTATGGTCTCATCAGAGCTGCCGGAAGTGATGGGTATGGCCGACCGTATTATCGTAATGCATGAAGGGCTGATGGTCGCGGAATATCAGGCCGGTGAAGCCACCGCAGAAACCATCGTCAGCGCCGCCAGCGGCGCCGGGAAGGAGGCAGCATAAATGTGGCAATCCTTATTTAAACACCGCGAAGCGCTGCTCGCCGCAGTGATCATTTTGATGATCGGTGCCATCGGCAGCCGCGTGCCGTCGTTCGTTTCGCCGGGCAACCTGGTGGAGATGTTCAACGATACTGCCATCTTAATTATCCTCGCGCTGGGGCAGATGATGGTGCTGCTGACCAAAGGCATCGACCTGTCGATGGCCGCCAATCTGGCGCTCACCGGGATGATCGTGGCGCTGCTTAACTTCCACTATCCAGCCGTGCCGGTCTGGGCGCTGCTGCTGCTGGCGACGGCGCTGGGGCTGGTAATGGGGATGATTAACGGCCTGCTGGTCTGGAAGCTCGGGATCCCGGCGATTGTGGTGACGCTTGGCACCATGAGCATCTACCGCGGCATTATCTTCCTGCTCTCTGACGGCGGCTGGGTTAACTCGCACCAGATGAGCCCCGATTTCCTCGGCCTGCCGCGCACCTCGCTGCTGGGCCTGCCGGTATTGAGCTGGTTTGCCGTCGCCGCGCTGCTGCTGGTCGGCTACTTCCTGCGCTTTAGCCGCACCGGGCGCGCGCTCTACACCGCCGGAGGTAACGCCACCGCCGCCTACTACACCGGGATCAACGCCGGAAAAATGCAGTTCGTCAGCTTCTGCCTCTCCGGCGCGCTGGCCGGGTTCTGCGGCTATTTGTGGATCTCGCGCTTTGCCGTGGCCTACGTCGACGTGGCGAACGGCTTTGAGCTACAGGTTGTCGCAGCCTGCGTCATCGGTGGTATCAGCACCATGGGCGGCACCGGACGCGTCGTCGGCTGCCTGTGCGGCGCGCTGTTCCTCGGCATCATCAACAACGCCCTGCCGGTGATCGGCATTTCGCCGTTCTGGCAGATGGCCATTTCCGGCGCGGTCATTGTGATTGCCGTCCTGCTGAACGAACGCGGCAATAAACGCAAAGGACGGCTGATCCTGCGCGATGCCGCGCTGGCCCGACAGAAACAGGCGGTGCGCTCATGAGAAAAATAATGATGCCGGACGAGATTAAAACCGAAGTCGCCGCACCGTCGTTCTTCCAGCGGCTGCTGTGCTGGGAAGGCTTTTTGCTGGCGGTAACGCTGCTGGTGTTTGTCGGCAACGCGCTGGCTTCACCCTACTTCCTCAACATCTGGAACCTGTCGGATGCCACCTTCAACTTCACCGAGAAGGCGATCATCGTGCTGCCGATGGCGATGCTGATTATCGCCCGGGAGATTGATCTGTCGGTGGCATCGACCATTGCCCTGAGTTCCACGCTGATGGGTTTCTGCGCCGCGGCGGGAGTCGATACGCCGCTGCTGGTCTGCGTTGGATTGGGAGTCGGCCTGCTGTGCGGGCTGTTTAATGGCCTGCTGGTGACCCGCTTTAACCTCTCGTCGATCGTTATCACCATCGGCACGATGAGCCTGTATCGCGGCATTACCTACATTCTGCTCGGCGACCAGGCGCTGAACAAATACCCGGAGAGCTTCGCCTGGTTCGGCCAGGGCTACGTATGGGGCGCGCTGTCGTTTGAGTTCGCGCTGTTCATCGTGCTCGCGGCAGCATTTGCCTTCCTGCTGCACAAAACCAACTTCGGTCGCCGCACCTATGCCATCGGCAATAACCCCACCGGCGCATGGTATTCGGGGATTAACGTCAAGCGTCACAACCTGCTGCTGTTCGCACTGGTAGGGTTGATGTCTGGCCTGGCGGCGGTACTGCTGACCTCGCGCCTCGGCAGTACTCGCCCAACGATTGCGATGGGCTGGGAGCTGGCGGTAGTCACCATGGCGGTGCTCGGCGGCGTCAACATTCTTGGCGGCTCCGGCAGCATGGTCGGCGTGATTATCGCGGCCTTCCTGATGGGGCTGGTGACCTTCGGGCTCAGCCTGCTCAACGTCCCCGGCATCGTGATGTCCATCATCATCGGCGCGATGCTGATTGTGGTGATTTCACTGCCGATTATCGCCCACCGGGTGATGCAGCGACGACGCATTTAAATTTTCCCCTCACCCCACTGGATGAGGGGAACCCAGGATTTCATAAGTTAGGTATTTAAGGAGAAACACCATGAGCTTTATGTTAGCACTGCCAAAAATCAGCCTGCACGGTGCAGGCGCCATTGGGGATATGGTCAACCTGGTTGCCGGTAAGCAATGGGGCAAAGCGCTGATCGTCACCGACGGCCAACTGGTGAAAATGGGCCTGCTGGATAGCCTGTTCGCCGCGTTGGACGCACATAAAATGTCTTATCACCTGTTCGACGAGGTTTTCCCGAACCCGACGGAAGAACTGGTGCAACAAGGCTACGCGGCCTATCAGGCTAATCAGTGTGACTACATTATTGCCTTCGGCGGCGGCAGCCCAATTGATACCGCGAAAGCGATTAAAATCCTGACCGCTAACCCGGCCCCATCCACCGCATACTCCGGTGTGGGCAAAGTGCTGAACGCTGGCGTGCATCTGGTGGCGATTAACACCACCGCCGGTACCGCCGCGGAGATGACCAGCAACGCGGTCATTATCGACACCGCGCGCCAGGTCAAAGAGGTGATTATCGACTCGAACATTATCCCGGATATCGCCGTGGACGATGCCAGCGTGATGCTCGATATTCCCGCTTCCGTCACCGCCGCCACCGGTATGGATGCGCTGACCCACGCGGTTGAAGCCTATGTTTCCGTCGGCGCACACCCGTTAACCGATGCCAACGCGCTCGAAGCCATTCGCCTTATCACCCTGTGGCTACCGAAAGCCGTGGACGATGGTCATAACCTGGAAGCCCGCGAGCAGATGGCATTTGGTCAATATCTGGCAGGCATGGCGTTTAACAGCGCCGGTCTGGGACTGGTACACGCGCTGGCGCACCAACCGGGGGCCACGCACAACCTGCCGCACGGCGTGTGCAACGCCATCCTGCTGCCAATCATCGAAAACTTTAACCGCCCGAACGCCGTGGCGCGCTTTGCCCGCGTGGCGCAGGCGATGGGCGTGGACACCCGCAGCATGAGCGACGAAGCGGCGAGCATGGAGGCAATCAACGCCATCCGCAAGCTGAGTGCGCGCGTAGGTATTCCAGAGGGGTTCAGCAAGCTCGGCGTGACCAAAGCCGATATCGAAGGCTGGCTGGATAAAGCGCTGGCCGACCCGTGTGCCCCTTGCAACCCGCGTACCGCCAGCCGCGATGAAGTGCGTGAGCTGTACCTGGAGGCGTTATGATCCGCAAAGCCTTTGTGATGCAGGTGAACGCCAACGCACACGAAGAGTACCAGCGCCGCCACAGCCCAATCTGGCCGGAGCTGGAAGCGGTGCTAAAAGCGCACGGCGCGCACCATTACGCGATTTATCTCGATAAAGAACGAAACCTGCTGTTCGCTACCGTGGAGATAGAGTCCGAAGAGCGCTGGAACGCGGTGGCGAACACCGACGTTTGCCAGCGTTGGTGGAAGCACATGACCGACGTGATGCCGTCTAACCCGGATAACAGCCCGGTTAGCGCCGAGTTGAAGGAAGTGTTTTACCTGGCGTAAACATTGCCTATCAGGCCTACAAAATCCAGATCGTAGCCCGGCCGAGCGAAGCGACGCCGGGATTTGGCTCCGAACCTCGCTCGAGCCACAGAAAAAAGGCCTCCGTAAACGGAGGCCTTCATTTTTTAGAAGAAGTATTTAAAGCGAACGCGCGCGCCGTAGCGATCGTCAGAACCATCGCCGTTATAACCGTCGCCATCGCTGTTCAGAATGGAGTAATAAGCGCCGAGATAGATATTAAAGTTCTGCATATCCATCACGTTAGCAAACTGGTAGGACGCATGAATGGTGTGAATATCGTAGGTGCCTTCACCGTTTATCCAGCAGTCGTTGTCGCAGACCACGCCGGAATAATCGTCAATCTTGTTATGCGCATAGATATAGCCCAGCTCGAAGCGCTTCCACAGCACGTTCGCCGCGGCGGTAAAGTCTTGTTCGTTGTTCGCATCCAGATAAGCCGTATTGAGGTTAACCACCACGCCATTATCCGGATCGCTCTTCAGGCCGTTCCACGTCATGGTCATACCGTAACCGGTACGGTCAGACTGGTCGACAAACTCGCCTTTCTTGTTGGTATAGCCGTACGCATTATTGACGACGTTGCTTTCCATCGCCGCCGACACCGTAAACTCATCCGTTGGCGACCAGGCGATGACCGGGCGCAGATAGGCCACGTTCTTCTGCTGTTCCATGCTACGGCCATGGTAATCGCCATCGTTGTAGAGCGAGGTACCATCTTCCAGCAGGGTGTTTAATTCGAAATACCAGTTGTCTATCTGCTTGCTCATCAGGAAGTTGCCGCCGGAGTCAGAACGACCGCGACCTTCTTTCATCATATAGATATAACCGCTGCCGTCATCGTAAAGGTCGTTAGCGGTATTGCCTGAGTGCTCAACAAACGTATCCTGATTTAATGGGAACATATCGTAGGCTTCAAAACGGCCCACTTTGATTTTCCAGTCATCCTCTTTACCAAAGAAGAACACTGCATCATCAATATTCACCGTCCCGGATAGATCGCCCAGCGGCTGCGCGGAGAAACCGGCAAAGTAGCCGTTATTCAGCTTACGCATACCGTCGAATCCCAGCAGAATACGCCCGTTAACGTCCCATTTTTCATTGCTCGGGTCGCCGTCGTAGTTAGGGTTGGTCATAGCGAGTAAGCCATGCTTACTTTCTGCATCCATATTAAATTCTACGTCGCCGTAAATTTTCAGATCGCCGTAACCGGACAGAATGAGATTAGGTTTATTGGCGTTGATGTGGGTCTCCTCGGCCGAAGCCTGACCGTTCACCGGCGTATTACCCTGTACTGCCTTAATCTCTTTAATTTCAGCTGCCTGCTGAACGCGTAGCGTTTCAACCTGCTGCTCTGCTTTTGCAGCGCGATTCTCTGCTGCTTCCAGACGTGATTCTAACTGCGCCAGCCTTTGCTCTAACGTCATGTTCGTTGTTTTCGCAAAACCGGTATTGGCCACCAGCAATAATCCTATTGCCAGCGAGAGCGTCGATTTCTTCATTATTTGCTTTCCTTGAAATAAAGAATACCCCGAAAAATCACAATGCGATTTTTTGGTATTTTTATAACGACTATGAATGTATTTTTATTATTCATCTGTCGGTAGAAATCGCCAGTTACGTACGGACATATTTCATAACAAGCATCAAGACACTAGCTAATATATTTTAGCCGGTAAACATCTCTGATTTTAAGATCGTGAGCGAGGTAACACGGCGGAGAAAGAAAAGAGAAGGATGGTCATGATATATAATTTTTGGTGATTATAGTTAGCCACCAATAAAATTAAAATATTAGTTATTGAGTATAAATATAAAAATATACGCAGTGATTAATATATCACTGCGCATCTCTACGATCAGTTTTGCTCGGCGACCAGAATGGCCAGCGTATCTGGCTCTAGCGCTTTAAAAAGATGCGGTTCGTCGGCGGGATAGCAGATGTAATCACCGGCATTCAACTCTTCCGGCGCGGCGGTCAGGCCAACCAGCGCTCGCCCCTGCGTCACAATAATATGTTCGATAGAACCCGGTGGATGCGGATGTGAAATACGGTCTGCGCCCGGCTGCGTGGTCAGTAGATAAATATCGCGACGCGCCCCCGGCGGGCAGGTAGCAAGCAGCGTAGCCTGATAGTTGGCCTGTTCGGCAATAACCTTTGTTCCCTCCCCCCGGCGGATCACCTGGGTTTTATTGGGCTGTGGCTCAAGCAGGCGCGCAAAAGGGATGTCCAGCGCGACGCAGAGCGCCCATAGGGTTTCCAGGCTAGGATTACCGTTCCCGGCCTCAAGCTGGGAAAGCGTCGATTTGGCAATACCGGCGCGACGCGCGATTTCGGCCAGAGACAATCCGGTCCTCGCTCGCTCACGCACCAGGCTTTTGGCAATCACGCTGATTGGCTGTGTCATACACAACTCCATCGTTTTATATATCGAACGAAACGTTCATCTTGAACTACCACACTGATTCGTTCATTATAATGGATATATCGTTCGATATGGTAAATTTAGATGTCATTAAAAATGTTCTCCTGCCTGAAAGGCAGCACGATTAAGGCGATTTTCCTCGTCTGTCTGGCGGTCGGCGTGGTCGGCGTCTCTTATGGTTCACTGGCAATGGCGTACGGTTTCCCGCTGTGGGTGCCGCTGCTGCTGTCAGTTTCCGTCCTCGCGGGCGCGTCAGAGTTTATGTTTATCGGCATCGTCGCCAGCGGCGGTAACCCGTTAGCGGCGGCGGCGGCCGGCCTGTTAGTCAATGCCCGCCATATTCCTTTCGGCGTGACGGTGCGTGACCTGGTCGGCAAGCGCGCCGCTAGCTTTATTGGCTGCCATATCATGAATGACGAGAGCGTGGTCTTTGGCCTCTCGCAGCCTACACCCGAGCAGCGCAAAGCGGCCTTCTGGCTCTGCGGGGTTGGCGTCGCCATTTTCTGGCCGCTCGGCGCGCTATTTGGCGCAGCAGTAGGGCGATTACTCCCAGCCCCGGAAACCATCGGGCTGGATGCCGTTTTCCCGGCCATCCTGTTGGCGCTGGTGATCCCCGCCTTTAAAAACCGAACCACGCTGATTCGTGCCTGTAGCGGTGCGGCACTGTCGCTTGCCGCCGTACCGTTCGCGCCGGTTGGATTACCGGTTCTGCTTTCCCTGTTTGGCCTGCTGGCGAGGAAAAAATAATGGGTAACATGACGCTGTTTATCGCCGGGATCGTCATTCTTTCGCTGGGAACCTATCTGATGCGTCTCGGCGGCGCAAAGCTCGGCAATCGCCTGGCCTTTTCGGAGCGCTCTCAGGCACTGCTTTCCGATGCCGCCACGGTACTGCTCTTTTCCGTCGCGCTGGCGACCACGTTTTATGAGGGTGAGCATTTCTCCGGTGCGGCGCGCGTGCTGGGGGTCGGTTTTGCGGTGTTTCTGGCCTGGCGCAAAGCGCCGCTTATCGTCGTGATTATTGCCGCTGCGGTGGCGACCGCGCTGCTGCGTCTGGCAGGTATTAACTGAAACGAAAAAAGCGCCCCAGGGGCGCTCTTTCAACAGTAACTAATGACTTATTTGGTCAGTTCAGCGGTCATGTGCACGCGGTTACCAGCATAAGCCTGAGTAATTTTATAGGCGCTTGCGCCAGCCTGTTCCGCCTGAGCGGCAATTTTCGCTTCTGCACCATCAATTGTGGAGGCCGTTGCGGTCACGGTCTGAGCAGCGAAGGTACCGAAAGAAGCGGCGAGTGCGATAACTGCGACAAAAGTTTTGATGCTTTTCATGATGTAAACCCTTTCACTTGGTTGTTTGAATAAGGCATGTTGCCTTGATGTGATAAATAATAGCCCTCACATCGTTCAACGAAAAGCGGAAGGATTTGTTGTCATCATTCAAATTAATTGATTAATTTTTCAACTGCACATCAACCCAGTCGCAGACCTCTTCAATATCGGGCTGTGCCTGCTGATCGACGCAGTACACGGCCCCCAGATGCATCGGTTTGGCTCGCTCGGCCAGCAGCGCCAGTTCGGGTAGATACTCTTCTCCGGGATGACCCGGTAAGCGCTGCGCTAACCGCTGAGCGTAGCGTGCTACCGCGATCTCAGGAGGGATCTGGTTCCAGACTTCGATAATCCGCTCAACCCCGGCGTCCTGGACTAATCGCTGCAGCATCTCTTTAGGCTGGAAACCAAACCAGGCATCAATCACCCAGACACAGCCCGCCGGAGACTGTTCCACAATAGACCAGATAGCCTCGTAGGCAGCACAGCCGAGCTGGCGGTTGAAGGGGCGATCGATATCGGTAAAGCGCGCCATAAAGGGCTCTTTGATTCCGTCGATAGTCAGCAGCGGCAGGCCAAAGGTCTGCGAAAGCTGTCGGGCAATGGTACTCTTTCCAGAGGCGGGTATGCCGTTCACCAGAATGACGGTTTTACAGCTCGGCGTAAGATCTCTTTTCATAGCAGCGCCACAACCTCCTCTTTCGAGTTTGCTGCCCGCAGTTTGGCCATGCGCTCATCGTTATCCAGCAACGAGATAATGGCGCGGATCCCCTCTTCAATATGCGCATTACTGTCCTGCGCGCCGAACATAATGACAATATCCGCGGCCTCGCTTTCGGCAAACCGAATCGGTTTCTCTAACAGCACCAGGCTAAAACAGTTCCGCTTCACGCCGCACTCAGGGCGCGCATGCGGAATAGCAACCCCTTCGTCAAACACGTAATACGCGCCGTGATTCAGGGTATTCTCAATAACGGCCTGGCCGTAATCAGCCGAAATATAGCCGTTTTCAATCAGCGGCGTGGCGGCCAGCTGTATCACTTTCTGCCAGTCCGACTCAGTGACACCAACCTGAATAGCATCGGCTTCTATGAGTAGTTCTTTTATCGTCATACCCACTCCCTAAATATTACGGCGAATAATGTTGCGTAATTCATCAATACGGATAAACAGAGCATCAATTTCCTGTCGGTGCGTTTTGCTTTTGGCATATACCGACAACGCCCGGTTATAAATCAACATTAATGCTTTCTGTACCTCGCCATCACTCGGGTTACCCTGTAATTCACCTTCTAATCGGGATATTTCTGCCGCCAGCAGAAGCGACCGTTCATCATAATTTTCTGACGGACTATCTTGCTTTTTCCACAACGTTTTCAATGATTCAAACATAGCGAATCCCCTCCCTGATGAACAACAGGGTAACGAAATATCGAGTAATAAAGAGACGTTTATTTAAATAAAGCGATCTTTTCCATTAATACATGAGTGACGGCATTATTTGCTGGAATTAAAAACTTCCGCACGCTGTCATTCACTTTGCCTTTTTCAAATGCGGTTTTGCATTGATCAACCCACTGCACATTCATTTCTGTGCCGACGTTGACCTTGTTAATTCCCTCAGTCACCGCCAGGCGCATATCCTCATCGCTCACGCCAGTGCCGCCGTGCAACACCAGAGGCACGCCGGTTGCCGCACTAATCTCCTTAAGCCGCTGGTGCTGGATTTTTGCCTTGCCGGTATACAGCCCGTGCACCGTCCCCACAGAGACCGCCAGCATATCGACCTGGGTTTCATCCACAAAACGTTTCGCATCTTCTACCGTGGTGAAGCAGATATCCTCTACGGCGACGGCTTTGCCGTCTTCAGATCCACCAATGGCGCCCAATTCTCCCTCAACCGTAATATTACGCGGGCGCGCCATTTCAACCACGATGCGCGTGTTGCCAATATTCTCCTCCAGGTTGAGATGGGAACCGTCATACATCACCGACGAGAACCCAGCGTTCATTGCCGTTTCAATGGCGCTGATATCCGAGCAGTGATCCAGATGCAGGCAGGTTGGCACATTTTCACTTTCGGCCAGCGAGCTAACGGCATCCACGAGTAAACGATAGCCTAAATATTCCGCCGTCCCGGTAGAGATTTGGATCATTAGCGGGCTGTCGCTCTGCTGCGCGGCTTTAAAAAAAGCGGGCAGCATTTCAATACAGTGCAAATTAAACGACCCGATGGCTTTAAAATTTCTCTGCTGGGCAATGTTAAGAATATCGTTGAAGTTATACAGACTCATGAACGTTTTCCCCTTTCGGCTTAGCTGATTTACCGTTTACAAACCATGCCAGTGCGGCGACAAAGACAATAAATAACGCGACAAATAACCAGTTATTCTGGAAGGCGTGGCCTAATACCAGCCCAGAACTAATCACATCCGAATCGCTGAACGTCACGCCGGTAAAGCCGTAACTTTCAAGCATCGGCACCAGAATGGCGGGCAGGAAGGTGATAAACAGCCCGTGCACCACGCCGCCAATCATCGCTCCGCGACGACCGCCCAACGCATTGCCAAATACACCCGCCGTGCCGCCCGCAAAGAAGTTAGTGAGCAGGCCGGGCAGAATCATCGCCAGACCGAACATCGGGAAGACCAGCATGCCAATGATCGAACCGACCGTTGTTGCCAGGAAGCCAACAATCACGGCGTTAGGCGCATAAGGGAACAGCACCGGGCAGTCCAGCGCTGGCTTGGCATCGGGGACGATGCGCATTGCAATCCCGCGAAACGCTGGCACCAGTTCATTGAGCAGCAGGCGCACGCCGCTATAGAGAACGAAGACCCCGGCCACAAACTGGATGGACTGCATAAAGGCGTACATCAGGTAGTTAATGCCGTTAGAGAACTGGCCGATATACGCCGGGCCTGCCGCCACTGCCGGGATGAGGTACATCGGCACCATGACCACTGCCATAGCGAGATAGGTGTCCTGCAGAAACTTGAAGTTATCCGGTAATTCAAGATCTTCCGTGGAGCGAGAGCCTTTGCCGACCACTTTAGCGACCGCCGCCTGCACCAGGTAACCAATGGTGCAGAAGTGCCCCAGCGCAACGTCATCTGAGCCGGTGATCCGCCGAACCACCGGTTGCGCCAGCGCAGGCATCAGTACCGCCATTACGCCGCCGAAGATCCCGCCGGTCAAAATCAGCGGCAGCCCCGTCAGCCCGGCTTTATAGCCGATAACGGCGCCAATAGTCGCCATCCACAGCAGCGCCTGGCCGGTCAGGAAGATATATTTCAGCGGCGTCAGGCGAGCGATGATGATGTTGACGGCAAAAATCACCAGCAGGGTCAGCGCCACCTCGGAACCCAACTCACGGTTGGCTAAACCGGCAATCGCCGCGACATCGGTAATGTAGCCTTTCATGCCAAAACCCTGAGTGAAGATGTCATTCAGGAACGTCAGCGTGGCCACAATGATGTTGATACCGGCCATCATGATTAAAAAACCGAGCAGGGTTTTAAACGTGCCCTCAGCCGTTTTGCCCGGTGATTTTTTCTGTAGGATAAGCCCCAGCATCGCAATAAAGGCGATGAGTATTGAAGCCTGGCCGAGCAAATCTTTGACGATAAACTCAACGACACTATTCATAGTCGGCTACCTGTAAATTACGTTCATTTAAAAACGCGACAATCTTTTGTTCGATCTCATCTTTGTCCGTCAGCTTATTTAAAATCACCACGCGTTTTATCTCTTCTTCGCTGGCATCGGCTGTCAGAATATCGGCAAAGGTTTTTTGCGTCAGAATCATGTCAGATTTAAATGCCCCGGCCTCCGATACCGTGGTGTGTTCAATATGCGCCGGAATTTCCAGTTTTTTTAAAACGGCCTTTGCAGTCATTTCAATAGCAAAGCTTGAGCCGAGGCCGCAGCCACATACGCAGAGAATTTTCAGCATGTAGGGTCTCCTCAAATTATATTGAGTTGTTTGGCAAGTTTATAATAATGTCCGTCGGTATCAACCAGACGTTTTTTCATACTGACTAAATCAATCGGAATAGGTTTATTGCTTGAATTAATAATAACGGCTTTATTTCTCATACCAGATTGAATACAGCGAACCACTTCATTCGCCATAATTGTACCCTGATAAATCTCCTCACAGGTCGGGTCGCCACTGCGTAAACCGTAACCAATGATAGTTTTGCGGATACGCACGCCAATACGCGGTTCGAGTTGTTTTATCATGGTATCTATGGCGCCCTGAAAGCCAGGAGAGTACTCGCGGGTGTAGCCTTCAGAGCACAGAATAACGACGCTATTCTGGCTTACCAGTTTTTGCTTAACACGCTCTGCCAGAGCGTCCAGAGGGATCTGCGCTTCTGGAATCAGCGCAATATCGGCGTTCGATTTTATCGCCGATTGCAGCGTTAACTCGCCGCAGTAACCGCCCAGAATCTCCGCCATAAAAACGCGCCCTGGAAGTGCTCTACCGGTATTTCTTAAGCGCGATACCTCTTTGATAATTTGCTCGCAGGCGGTAGAAAAGCCAATGGTGTAGTCGCTGCCATAAACATCATTGTCGATCGTCATACCGACGCCGAAGCAGTTAATATCAAATTCGCTGAGCGTATTCAGGAATTGCAGACTGCCATCACCGCCAGCCATAATCAGCACATCAATCCGTAACGACTTTATTTTCTTCGCAATGGTTTCATACTCACTGCGCTGTAAATTTCGTGCTGTACGTCCAGACGTAATAAGTGGAATAGAGGAAATAGAAAAGTCCACTAAATCTGACCAGGAGACTTCTCGGTGATTTTTATCTAATAAACCCGGTATGCCACCGTTAAATAGCGTGATCTGTGCACAGGCAAGTCTCGCGACCTGAAAAATAAAATTATTTATTCCAGAGACATCTCCACCGCTAATGACAATACCGATTTTCATCTTCTGCCCTCACCTGTTTCCGTGAAAGCATTTTTCCCTGACTTCAAGACCTCTATTTGCAACGAAGATCACATAATTGCGATAATTTAGGTCAGCCCTAATATTGACACCTATTAAAACAACCTGTTTTTTGTGATTAATATCTCATTTATAAATTGAGATTATCACCACATTTATTAATTAAAAACTTTATTTATCATTAGGTTATTTTCTTTCTTAATATCCGCAATTAAACCAATGGTTTTCCGGGCAAATGGCTTTTTGATGAGAACGCAAAACCGTGACCATCAACACATATTTTTGCCTCAAGAGGGAGAGCAAGGTCAGGAACTGACCGGTTGCCCGGAACGGCAGCCGCAACTGAAGCGTTCGCGCCCACCCACAGATTTCAGCAGTAAATCATCGGTCGATCGCGATCACATTCCAGTTAAAACAGGGTTTCACTTTGCTATATAAGCGAGGAAAGTATCGAGTGTCTAATAAAAACATTAGTGTCTAGTGTCCAATTATTTTCGACGCTATTTTCTACTCTATGCAGGACATTGAAAAATGGCGCTGTCAGCAAAAGAAAAATTATTCCACAAAATACTCACGCACTATGCGGAAAGCCCTTCAGGATTCACGGCCCAGGACTGTGCCGACTTCATGCAGGTTAACCGTAGCGTCATTAGCCATTATCTGAACAGGCTATGCGACGATGGTCGTTTGAGTAAGGAAAACACTCGCCCGGTTCGCTTTCATGTGCAACATAACGGGGAGCAACGTGTACTACCGTCCAGATTAGTGTCGAAACTGGACGATGCCTTTATGAATTTGACCGGTGCCGAAGGTAGCCTGGCTGAAGCCGTCGCATTGTGCCGCTCGGCGGTAGACTATCCCGGAGAAGGTCTACCGATACTGATCTCTGGCGAAAGAGGCGTGGGGAAAAGCCACCTTGCATCGCTCATCTACCAATACGCATTGGATCGCGGCGTTATTGCGGCCGATAAACCTTTCGTCGAACTTAACTGCGCCGACTACGCCAACAACCCCGAACTGCTGTCCGCCACCCTGTTCGGCTATACCCGCGGAGCCTTCACCGGAGCCGACCGCGACAAGCGTGGTGCGTTTGATGATGCGAACGGCGGTTTTCTTTTCCTGGATGAGGTGCACCGACTGTCCGCAGAGAATCAGGAAAAGTTGTTCCTGTTTATGGATAAAGGCTATTTCTACCGCCTGGGCGATAACCGCACGCGCCACCCTGCCTCGCTGCGATTTATCTTCGCCACCACCGAAAATATCGAAACGGTACTGCTCAATACCTTCCGCCGTCGTATTCCGGTACGCGTGACGCTGCCCAATTTTATCTCCCGTCCGCTGACCGAGCGGGTGGCGCAGGTGAATCTGTTCCTGCATCAGGAAGCGATGAGCCTGCGGCGAGATATCCACCTGGATACCCAGCTCATGCATCAGCTCGTCACCTCCCCCGTACGGGGGAATATTGGCGAGCTGAAAAACCAGATCAAAGTCATGTGCGCCAGCGCCTGGAGCGATAACCGCGACGCCGATGCCATCACGCTCCACGGCGCACATCCTGGCGGGCAGACGCTGGTGATTTCGGCCAGCAAGCCGGGAGACAGCCTGAATGCCCACGCCCTGCTGCCTAAAGCCATGCATGACGAGGTCATTTTTCGCGAGTTTTGCCACAGCGGCAACGTGATGCTGCTCAATCGCAAAATTGAACATCTGATCACGACGGTAAACGGCATCGTCTCCCAGGAAGCACTCTACAGCGGCTACATTTGGCAAAACACCATGCACGCCGTTAATGAGCTGGAGAACCTGACCGGCGTGGCCTGCGGGCAGGAGATCCGCAAAGCAGTCTGGCTGTGCCTGACCTATGCATTGCATGCCCCTCAGCACGTCGAGCAAATTGATGAGCTCCAGACCATCGCTGACTATGTGTCCGGGAAGGCGCGCCTGCTGGCTGAAGAGTGTATGGCTCTGCTGGAAAGGCATGTGAACCACGCACCTCTACCGCTGCTGCTCCCCCTGCTGAGCTGCGCCTTCCATTCGCTGGCAGGTGAAGATTCGCCGATTCAGGGCATTATCGTCTCCCACGGGCGTTCGACCGCCTCCAGTATCGCCGGCATCGCTAACCAACTTACCGGCGGCTACTATTTCAAAGCCTTCGATATGCCGAACGCTACCTCCACCCGCGAAATTATCGATTTGCTGATTGCGCATCTATCGCGTCTTAAGCAGGGGGCTGGGCTAATCATCCTGGTCGACATGGGGTCGCTCAAGGAGATCTACGAAGAGATTAAGCTGCATCTGCACGGCGAACTGCTGGTCATTAATAACGTCAGTACCGCCATGGCGCTGGATATTGCGGGAAAAATCCAGGATAAGCTGCCGATGGAGGCGATCATCGAAGGCGCTAAGGGCGCTTATGAGGTGGAAACGCGCTACTACGCGGGGATGCTGCCAGGTAATAAGATCATCATTTCCTGCATCTCCGGTGAAGGTATTTCCCGCAAGCTGAAAGATATCGTCCAGCGCTACCTGCCGCAGGAAGAGATCGACATCCTCACCATGGAATATGACGACCTGAAGTGGAAAATCGCCCGTGCTGACCCGGCGCTCAACGGCACGCGACTCATCATCACGACCACCGATCTGGAAGCGGGTTACATCCCGCTCATCAGCGTCGAACAATTGATCAAAGAAAAAGCCCAGGTACTTAAACGAGACTACTTTAACGGCTTGCTGATGGAAGGTGGGTTAGAACCCATGGTCGAAGAGGTGGTGAAGCTCTTTACCGTCGAGGGCGTTGCCAGCCGCCTGAACTTCCTCAACCCGGTAGTGATTATCGATGAAGTCGAAGCCGTGATTAAACAGTATGAGGCGTTCTACAAAATTCATTTTGAGAGCTACCTGCGCATTAACCTGTTTATGCACATCGCGCTGATGATTGAACGTGTCATGGTCAATAATGGCGTTCGCCATCGTGAAGAGACAGGGCTGACGCTTGAGCAGCAGGCCTTTGTCGCCGTGCACGACACCTTCTTCCAGGCGCTCAACCGTAAGTACAACATCACCCTGCCGCTCACCGAAGTCCTGATGATTTATGAAATCATGGAACCGTGGATTGCGCCCGACCCGCTCAACTAAACGTTCTGCCAGCGCAGGCTGGCAGACGCTTCGACACTGCCATTATTGCCGCTATCAACACCACCAACACCGCTGGACACTAATTATTTTCCCTATTAAATCATATAGATAAAAATATGGCACGGCGGTTGCAATATCCTCAACAGATACCGAAAAAAATGAAGGAATTCGACATGCGAGAGATGTACATCGCAACCCACGGGCGCTATGCGGAAGGGATTGTGTCAGCGCTGAACCTGCTGGTTGGAGACGATCATGGCGTCACGCCCATCTGCGCCTACTGCGGCGAGATTGGTTCCACGGCCGAACTGGCGGTGCGCTTTGAGGCCCTCGCCCAACAGACGCTCAACCAGCAAAAAGAGCTGGTGCTGTTTACCGATATGCCCGGGGGCAGCGTCAACAACACCGCCGTGCAGATGCTGGTGAAATACCCACATGTTCAGGTTATTAGCGGCGCCAATCTGATTATGCTGATGGAGTTTTGCCTCTCCGATCATACGGATACCCCATCACGCCTTCAGGACGCCATCGCCGCCGCCAGCGGCGCGATGCAGTACATGAACGTGCAACCGGAAATTCTCGCCGCTCGTCAGGCCGCCCAGCCTGCCGCTGATGATGATATCGACGACTTTTTTGCCACGGAGACACAGCCATGAACGTTGCGCTGGAAACCCTCGATCGCCGCTACCTTACGACGCAGCCGGGCTTAGACTCACGCTGGCTGAACGAAGCGCTCCGCGAGGTACTCGCCAAGGTTGATGCCATGCTGCCGCGCTTTACCGCTACCTTTCCGGCGGCCAGCGCGACGGATGGCTGCTACCCGGCGGTAGAAAAGGTCGATTGGACCGAAGGATTCTGGACCGGGATGCTGTGGCTGGCCTGGGAAGTGACCGGCGACGACAAATACCGCACGGTAGCGGAAGGGCTGCTCGACAGTTTTGAAGAGCGTCTTGATAAGCAGATTAAAGTCGATACCCACGACCTGGGCTTTCTCTATCTGCTCTCCTGCGTCAACGCCTGGAAGCTCACCGGCAACCTTCGCGCCCGCGGTCTGGCGCTGCGCGCCGCTGAGCTGCTGTATCGCCGCTTTAACGAAACGGCGGGCGTGATCCAGGCCTGGGGCGATCTCAACGACCCGGCTCGCCAGGGACGCATGATCATCGACTGCAACCTCAACGTGCCGCTGCTGTTCTGGGCCGCCAATGAGACCGGCAACGCCGCGTGGCGGGAAGCCGCGACGCGTCACCTGGCGCAGGCCGCGCGTTATCTGGTGCGCGAAGATGCTTCCAGCTTCCACACTTTCTATATGGATGTGCACAACGGCCAACCGCTGCGCGGCGATACCCATCAGGGCTTTAGCGACAGCTCGTGCTGGGCGCGCGGTCAGGCGTGGGGGATTTACGGTTTCGCGCTGGGCTTCCACCATACCGGTGACGCCGCTCAGCCGGAGCTGGCGCGTAAGCTGGCGCACTATTTTCTCAACCGTCTGCCGGAAGATTTTGTCTGCTATTGGGATCTGATTTTCACGCCGCAGGATAACGCGCTGCGAGATACCTCCGCTGCCGCCGTTGCTGCCTGCGGTCTGGCGGAGCTGCTTACTCTGCTGCCGTTAACCGACCCGCTGCGCCCCGCTTACGGCAATGCCATCGAACTGATGATGCGCAATTTGCACGAGCGCTATTTTGCCCACACGCAGGACGGCCTGCTGCGTGAAGGTGTTTATAACTTTGGCCGCAACATGGGCATTAACGAACCTAACCTCTGGGGCGATTATTTCTATTTCGAAGCCCTGGTTCGCCTTTCCCGCGTCTGGACCCCCTACTTTTGCTAACTGGAGCTACACATGATTTCTTTAGTACGAATTGACGATCGCCTGATTCACGGCCAGGTTGCCGTGGTCTGGACCAAACATCTCGGTGTTAACCGCATTCTGGTCGCCAACGATCAGATCGTGAATAACGAAGTGCAGAAGATGTCGCTGCGCATGGCGGCTCCTGATACCGCGAAGTGCGCAATCATGGCAGTCAAAGACGCGGGCGATATTCTCAACGACCCGCGCTCCGAGGCGATGAAAATTATGGTGATCGTCAACAATGCCGCCGATGCGCGTCGCCTCGTTGAACAGGCCGACGGCATCAAAACCCTGAATGTCGCCAACTTTGGGCGCATCACCGACAATCTGGCGGCGAAAAAACGCATCAGCGACACCGTGTACGTGACGCCGGAAGACGTGGCTGATTTTCATGCCATCGCCGCACGCGGCGTGAAGGTGGAATACCAGGTACTGCCCTCTCATCCGGTGAAAAACCTGATTGAGATGCTGGATAACGCTGCTAGCTAAGCGAGGTCGCTATGTTAACGTCTGCACTACTTGTCGCGCTGGTGATGTATATCGCCAAGTTCGCTGACCATACGCTCGGCCAGCCGCTGATTGAACGCCCGCTAATCTGCGGCGCGATGGTCGGTTTCGTGCTGGGAGATTTTCAGCAGGGAATTATCATCGGCGCCACGCTGGAGCTAATTTTTCTCGGCACCATCACCATCGGCGGCTCGGTGCCTGCCGATCTGGCGGTGGGTTCGGTTCTGGCTACTGCGTTCACCATTCTCACCCACGCTGAACCTGCGGTTGCGGTGGCATTAGCCCTGCCGATCAGCCTGCTGGCGGTTTTCGTTTACCAGGTGCTGAAGCTGGTTTATACCGCGCTGGTTGAGAAATATGACGCCTTGCTTGAAGAGGGGCGCGACCGCGCCGCGCTCGGCATCACCCTCGGAATGACGATGTTCTACGGCGTGCCGTTTGCGGTACTGGCCTTCTTCGGCATTCTGTTTGGTACCGATGTGATCCGCAGCCTGGTGGAAAGTATTCCGGATACCGTTATGCGCGGTATGACGGCGGTTGGCGGCATTCTTCCCGCTCTGGGCTTTGCCATTTTGCTCAAGGCGCTGTGGAACCGAAATATCGCGGCCTTCTTCTTTATCGGCTTCGCCATGGCGGCTTATCTGCAACTGCCGATTATGGGCATCGCGATTATCGCCGCTTCCGTTGCCGTTTATATCTGCTTCAACGAATTCAACCAGTTGAAAGCCAATAAACAAGCCACCACTGCCGCAAGTGCGTCGGTTGACGATAAGGACGGGTTCTTCAATGACTGATATCCACAACAGCGCGGTAAGCGCAGGCGACGACAGCAAGGGCGAGAAAAAGATGTTCCGCCAGCTGTTCTTCCGCCAGTTCCAGCTGCTGGGCTCCATGAACTTCACCCGTATGGAGGGGCTGAGCTACGGCTGGATCCTGGCGCCGCTGCTCAAGAAGATCTATACCGGCAACCCGCACGGCTATATTGAGTCGCTCAAACGCAACAGCCAGTTCTTCAATACCAACCAGCATCTGGCGCCGTTCATTATGGGCCTGACGTTGTCGATGGAAAAAGAGAATGCCGCTAACCCAGAATTTGATACCTCCAGTATTAACGGTATCAAAGTGGCCTTAATGGGGCCATTCGCGGGCGTCGGCGATTCCTTCTTCTATGGCGTGCTGCGCATCATTGCAACGGGGATTGCGATCGGCCTGGCATCGCAGGGGAACCCGCTGGGGCCGCTGCTGTTTCTGCTGATTTACAACATCCCAAGCTTACTGCTGCGCTACTACGGTGGAGTCATGGGCTATCGGCTGGGTTCGAAGTACATCGCCGAAGCGACGCAGTCTGGATTGCTTTCCTGCATCACCAAAGCCTCGGCCATGATGGGCCTGATGATGGTGGGCGCAATGAGCGCCAGCATGGTGAAGTTTACCACCACCTTTAAAACCACCATCGCCGGGCAGCCGTTTGTATTGCAGGAGATCCTCGACAAAATCTGCGTCGGGCTGATTCCGCTGCTGCTGGTGTTGGGCTGCCTGAAGCTATTGAACAAAAAAGTGAGCCCGAACAAAGTGCTCATCATGCTGATTGTCTTCGGTTTCGCCGCCGCAGGCGTTGGGATTATTTAACCCTTCCCAGGCTCCCTTCAAGACAAGGGAGCCTGGCACGGAGTATTTATGGTCTGGCATGCCGCTCTGTTCTCCGCTCAACCGGAGAAGTTTCATCAGGTTTATCAACCGCTTCATCTCGCTGCAATCTCTGCACGCTGCAATCTCTATCCAACGTTAATCACCCCAGACAATATTGACCGTCATCTTGGCGAGCTGGCCGAGGTTGAGTTTCTCTTTTCGACCTGGGGAATGTTTACGCTCAATGAATCGCAGCTGGATCGTTTACCTCGCTTGAAGGTAATTTTTTATGCCGCTGGTGCGACCGATTACTTCTCACCCCCCTACCTTGCACGCGGAATAAAAGTGGTCAGCGCCTGGCGCGCCAATGCCATACCAGTGGCTGAATTTTGTCTGGCGCAAATCTTATTGGGCTGTAAAGGCTATTTTCGCAACCAACGGGAATATTGCGGCCCTGAGGATTTTCCTGCCTTGGCAAACCATCATTTCGCACCCGGTAATTACCAGGAGCAAGTGGCACTTATTGGTGCGGGCGCCATTTCACAGGAATTACAAAAGCTGCTGCGCCCTTTCTACCTCAATGTCATCGTCGTACCGTCTCGTCCCGAAAAACGCACCTTGTCTTTAGCAGATGCTTTCGCCAGCGCCTGGGTCATCAGCAACCATTTGCCTAATCGGGAGGATAATATTGGCGTACTAAATGGCGATCTTTTTCGCCGCATGCGTCAGGGCGCTGTATTTATCAATACTGGCCGTGGACGGCAGGTAAATGAATCCGAACTGATTCAAGTGTTGAAAGAACGTCCCGACTTGACCGCCCTGCTCGATGTAACCAAGCCGGAGCCGCCAGAAGCGGGGTCTGCCCTGTATACACTTCCGAACGTACAGTTAACCAGTCATATTGCTGGTGCGCTAAATAATGAAACTCGACGTTTAGCGAACTGTGTTATGGATGAATTTCAACGTTGGCTTATGGGTCAGCCCTTGTTGTGTGAGGTTTGAACAGAAACCCGGACATGAAAACTTTATTTACATTATTTATATGTGAGCATAGAAATAAGTGTCCAGGTAAATAAAATGACCGTCTAAATAATATATTCCCACCGTGATTACCCTAACAAACAGTGTTCAAATATATAATTCACCTCTGGACACTCTTTAAATAAATCATTGTTCACGTAGAAACAATTTACATCCCATTGTTTTTATTGGATTTATAACCAAAAAAATAAATGGCACGCTTATTGCTGACAAAGAGATAGTGATAAACCTTGGCAAGTTGACATTCACTACATGGCTATTTCTTATACTTTTCACTCTGTGTTAAAGGATATGTCACAATGAATAAGAGAGCAGTTGCATTAATTGTTACTAGTTTACTTATTACAGGAAGCGTTTATGCATCAGTGCCGGAGGAGCATTCATTTCAGGCAGAGAACCTCTTCCAGGAAAACTCTGTTCTACCTAAACTCAATAAGCAGCACCCGAGGTTACTTGTAAATTCGGAAACATTTAATAATATAAAAGAGAAAAGTAAAACCAACAAGGATATGAAGCAGCTTGTTGATGAGATTATCAGACGTGCAAACCTTACGTTAGATAAACCGACTATCTCATTTAAGTTAACTGGAAATGATGCCTCACCATCATTGCTAGATACTTCAAGGAATGCTATCGAGATTATATTAGATAATGCATTCGCATGGCAGATAACACATGATCAACGTTATTCTAAAAAAGCCATAGAGACTATGATGGCAATCGCCACATTTCCCGACTGGAATGCAAGATCGAGATATCTTGATGCTGGGGAAATGATGTTTGCTCAGGCAATTGGGTACGATTGGCTGAATAGCCAATTAACGCCACCGGAGAATGAAACCATTCGCAATGCTCTATTTGAGAAAGGGATCAAATGGGGAATTGATGCCTATGTGGCGCATAATCCAAAAGCAAGTAGCACAGGCTTCCCATGGTGGGCTACAAACTGGAATGAAGTTTGCAATGGTGGGACATTAGCGGCGGTGCTTGCGACTGCTGAGTACTGGCCAAAAGAATCAGCGATGCTACTGAATAATATCATCCCATCATTAAAAATGGGACTTGATGCTTATAAACCAGATGGCGCCGGTACTGAAGGGCCTGTTTACTGGAGCTATGGTATGACATACCGCGTCATCGCCCAGGAGATGCTCAAAAGCGCCTACGGTAGCTATTTTGGATTAACGTCCGATCCTGTCTTATCTAAAACACCGTGGTATCGGTATGCAATTGAAGGGTTAACAGGGGCTGGTTTTAATTACGGTGACGCTGTTGAAGATCAGGGATACACGCCTGCTTTTGCATGGCTGGGAGAACATTTTAAACAAAGTGCCATCGTTTCCTTAGCCTCTCAACAAATGGAAAAAGCGGTTCAGCGTTCAAAAGAAGGCAAGCCTTGGGGAGAGTTTGACCGATTCCTCGCACTATATGCATTATGGTTTCCAGAACCAACGGTTTCCATTCAATATAAAATACCAACAGCCTTTTTATTCAATGGCAATTCCGCATTATTCATTTATAAAAATGCAGAAAAAAATATCTGGCTGGGTGTTAAATCTGGAACTAATGAAACAAACCATGCACATCAAGATCTAGGTTCTTTTGTCTTTGAAATGAAAGGAGTGCGTTGGGCTACCGACTTAGGGAAAGATCATTACAATCTTCCAGGATATTTTGATAATGCCAAGCGTCCATCTTACTACAGAATATCTGCATTAAGTCATAATACAATGACGTTTGATAATAGAAATGAAGATCCTCATGGATACTCGTTGCTATCATTTGAACCAAATAATTCTATTAAAGTTGACATGACCAGGACCTGGTACGATAAGGTTGCAGATAAAGTCTATAGAGATTATTCAATCTCTAAAGATAATTCCATCCATATTTCTGACTATATAGAGAACAGTAACGGTAGCCATGATTATAGGTGGGCTATGATCACGACGGCAAACATTAAAATTGACAATAACAAAGCAATACTAACTAAAGATAATAAGAGTATCACCATCACCCATTCCGGGAGCGATCCTTTTATTATCCTGTCAACAAAACCTGAAGATGCAAGACAAAAAGATAATGCAGGAACCAAAATGCTTGCATTTAAACATCACATTTCTTCAGGTACTAATTATAAAGTCGAAGTTACAATTAACTAATAATTTGTAGGAATTTTAAAATGGCAATGAAAGCAGCCAAACTAAGCCTGGCTATACTGGCATCACTCGTTTCTATTAACTCATACTGTGCTGATGGACAGGATAGCGCTATCAACAAATCTGACTTCTATCAATTAAATGAAGGCCAATGTTCATCAACCGTAAAATATGTAGATCGCGTGCCATTTTCAAAAGTTCAATTTAATGAACGCACGCAATATCGCACCGGAAGCAAAGCATTCTTACAAATGTTCAGACTTGCTGGAGTAATAACTCAACCTGATAGCATCCTAAAGGGTACATACTGGAGCATAGAAACTGACTCAAATATGGGCCAACATGCCGACCAATTCAGTTCCAGTTACCAGGAAATCGAAATTAACAAGGGTATCTATTTTAATAAATTTTATGTAATGCCTGGTTTTGTATGGCATACAGAATCTGCAGGTACACAATTCGATCCCTATTTTCAGGTTGGCTATAATTGGACCAAAACATTTACTACGGGAATAAGGTATCGCTATAATTATTGGACTTATTACACTAAAGACATAAATAAAAAATGGGATCGTTCAGCCGAACATCGCATTGACCTGTATGTCACAAAACAATTCTCCGATAAATTCTCAATTCAATATAACCCTACATTTTATCAGAAAGTTGCTGATACACAATATTATTATAAGAATGACCAAAGGCATACATTACAACATAACTTCATATTCTCATATAAAGCTACAGACCGCTTCACTCCTTATACCGAGTTGGGTTATCTCGATAAGACCAAAAATGATAAAGGCGAAAAAGTTGGTGAATATCAAATCAGGATCGGGTTCAGATATGACCTCAACTAAGCCTCATGCAACTATGTTTATCAGATAACAATCAGGTATTATAGATGAAAAAGTATAAATTAAATAAAATTGCCACATCAATTCTATTCACTACATCAACTCTCGCCATGAGTCAGGGTATTGCATTTGCTGATACAACATCATGCTCTCAGAATGCATCAGGGCAAACCTGTACATTTAAAGATACATCCAATGTAACGATGCCTTCGGATACAAGTGGCAATGATGACATTACACTTGATAATGCTTACTTGCCTTCTGGAGTGAAAACACTGGCCACCGGAGATGGTAATGATTCATTGATTATAAAAAATTATAATGCACAAGATATTACCACCAGTGCGACCTTTGATGGCGGCAACGGTAACGATACAATCGTCTTTAGCAATATGACACCAGATGCTACTGGAGAAAGTAATCTATATGGCACGCTATTTACCGGGAACAACGGGAATGACAATATCACCGTACAGGATAACCAAAATCTTAAAAATGTTAAAATTCATGGTGATGCCGGAAACGATACTCTTAATCTTATAAATAACGATAATATTTCAAACGTCTCAGTGATTGGTGGCAGCGGTAATGATACTATATTAGTAAAAAACACCACCTGCACCTCAAATTGCTATCTCGATGGTGAAGATGGTTTTAAATCAACAGGAGGCAATAACAGTCTTAATCTGGATAATAGTGACGTCGATATTATATATAAAAACTATGACACTAAAAACACTAACTATAACACCAGTGGACTACATAACTTCACTGAAGTGGATGTTGATAACAACAGTCATTTAGATATTAATGGTGAAAACAATACCGTTTCAGGAAATGCTACAGTTTCTAATATTGGTAACATAACAGTGAATAATAATAGTTCATTGACACTTTCGGGTTCTGCAACAGATATACTCGAAGATACTTCTGTTAACTTGTCGACGGATAGTCATCTTACCGTTGATGGTGATATTGCTGCTGGTTCAACAGAAAATATCACGTTTAGTACATTTAGCACTGATAATGCCGCAGGAAGTGTTACTTATACACCTACGACTGCCAATGCAGGAGATATGCAAGTCACCTTTTCCAATGGCAAACAATCGGTAATAGCCCAGTCTGGGGCTTATAATTATGATGCCAATATCACCACAATAACTGACGCAGGCACTGAAACCTCAACAGTATCCCAGCAAAAAATGGGATTAGGAAGCGATGTACAAGCTGCATTAGCCGGCTTAGACGCCGCAAAACAAACCAGTAATTTTATCGCCAGAAACATCTCCAGCCATATTGATAATGTGAATAATAATATTCTTCTTCACGGTGAAAAAGAAGGGAACAATGTTTGGGGAAATTTCCTTTATCAGAATGGCAACGTACAAAGTGATGTTAACTATAAAAACGTTCTGGAAGGCGTACAGGGTGGTCTTGATTGGACAAATAAACTATCTAATGATAGCAATTTAACGCTAGGTTTTGCGTTAGCTTATATAAGAAATAAAATAAATAGTGATGATTACAATGTTAATTACAAAAACACATTAAGTGGAAACTATTCAAGTTTGTACGCGTCATGGCAGCAATCTTTACAGGATAATTTTTGGGGACTTTTTGCTGATAGTAGCTTCAGTTATGGCGATCTGAATTACTCCCTTTCTGGAAAAGGTTACGGGAGTGACACCACCGGGAATTTACACTCCTATGATGCTTTTACAACCGGAGATTCATACAATACCACGACTCGTCTCGGCGTTAATTTCATGTTGCGTGGCAAGACAATATTACAACCTTACACCATCGTAGGATGGAATAAGTCATCAGCAAAAGATTTTAGCGATGATAATATCAACTTTGGCAATAACTATATCTCCATATGGGATGTTGGTGCGGGTCTTAGGGCTTCAACTGAGGTCGATTTAGCAAAATTGACAATATCACCATGGGTCGATGCCAGCTATATTAGTGAATTTAACAATAGCTCAGATTTCTCTGCCGCTGATTATCACCTTACTGATGGCGATACCATGAGTCTGGGAATATTTGGCGTTGGTCTTAGCACTAACGTAACACCCAACGTAAATTTCAACACAAGCGTCTGGTATAATACTGGCGATATGGATAATGATGTAAGTTTATATGCTGGAATCAACTGTCGCTTCTAAAGTTGGATAAGGCGTTTACGCCGCCATCCGGCAATATGCGCGACTCTGCCGGATGGCGCTTCGCTTATCCAGCCTCTATAACTGAAAACGAAAAAAGCGCCCCAGGGCGCTCTTTCAACAGTAACTAATGACTTATTTGGTCAGTTCAGCGGTCATGTGCACGCGGTTACCAGCATAAGCCTGAGTAATTTTATAGGAGCTTGCACCAGCCTGTTCTGCCTGGGCGGCAATTTTCGCTTCTGCACCATCAATTGTGGAGGCCGTTGCGGTCACGGTCTGAGCAGCGAAGGTACCGAAAGAAGCGGCGAGAGCGATAACTGCGACAAAAGTTTTGATGCTTTTCATGATGTAAACCCTTTCACTTGGTTGTTTGGATAAGGCGTGTCGCCTTGATGTGATAAATAATAGTCCTCACATCGTTCAACAAAAAGCAGAAGAATTTGCTGATATCATTCAAATTAATTGAAAATAAATTACTCACCGATAAGACGCTGTGGATGGGTGTAGATTGTCGCTCTACCCGGCTTACAAAAACCCACCAGCGTCAGGTTGCAGCGTTCGGCAACTTCCACCGCCAGCGTGGTAGCTGCAGAGACCGCAAACAAAATCTCGACCCCGCACATAGCGGACTTCTGCACCATTTCATAGCTGGCGCGGCTGGAAACCAGCGCAGCGCCCCGCTGCCAGCGCATGCCTTCTTGCGCACGATGGCCCAGCATTTTATCCAGTGCCACATGGCGGCCCACATCTTCATGCCCGCCCGCCAGTTCACCCGACGGCATCACCCAGGCCGCCGCATGGGTACAGCCCGTTTCACGACCAACCGGCTGCACGTCGTTTAAGTGTCTAAGCGCATGATCAAGGTGGGCCAGGTCGAAGGTCTGGCTGAAAGGTAGCGGCTGAATAGGCTTACCGATATCGTTGAGCTGTTCAACACCGCAGACGCCGCACCCGGTACGCCCGGCGAGCGCGCGACGGCGCTCTTTGAGCCCCATAAAACGGCGGCTGGAGAGTTCGATTCTGACTTCCACACCGTTACAGGCCGGCACCACGTCCATGCCAAAAATTTCACGCGGGTGTTCGATGATGCCCTCAGACAGAGAAAAGCCAATCGCAAATGCTTCGAGGTCTTTCGGCGTCGCCATCATCACGACGTGGGAAATGCCGTTGTAGACCAGCGCAACGGGAACTTCTTCAGCAAGAATATCCTGTGTCGGTTGCATAATTTTTGGCCTTCTGAAGACGGAACGCTCGACCGCGCCAATCAGCTGCAACGAGGGTTCGACTTCATCTTTAACATTAAACACGGCAAGTACTCTGAACGACATCAAAAATAAGGGGCGTCTATTCCATCACAACAGGAGGGAATTGAGGCTTATTATGGATCAACTTTGTGGTGCAATAACGCACAGTACGCATTTTTTAGCGGCATTCTGCTACAAAATGGCTGTTTAAACTATAGGTACCACCTTGTGGTTATCGTCGTTAATCATCCGCCAAATTAGTACGATAAACAGGGTTAAATGTGATAAATCTCACGATTCAATGTTAATCCGCGCAAAATCCATTCACCTATCATTAACCGCATTGGAACAAGCCTACCGATATTGTGGTATTCTGAACCAAAGCCCTCCTGGAACTGAGGGCATCTTAGTATTCAGAATCTTCGTCTGACTACGACGGAGAACAACTACAAGCAATGACAATGTCGAAACAAGGAGCGAACCATGCAGGTCAGCAGAAGGCAGTTCTTTAAGATCTGCGCTGGCGGTATGGCAGGAACCACGGCAGCCGCACTGGGCTTTGCCCCAGGCATCGCACTCGCGGAAACACGGCAGTATAAATTGCTGCGCACCCGTGAGACCCGTAACACCTGCACTTACTGCTCTGTCGGTTGTGGGCTTTTAATGTATAGCCTCGGCGACGGCGCAAAAAACGCAAAAGCCTCAATTTTCCACATCGAAGGGGATCCGGATCACCCGGTCAACCGCGGCGCACTGTGCCCGAAAGGCGCAGGTCTGGTGGACTTTATCCACTCTGAAAGCCGTCTGAAATACCCTGAATATCGCGCACCTGGCTCCAATAAATGGCAGCAAATCAGCTGGGATGAAGCGTTCGACCGCATCGCTAAGCTGATGAAGGCCGACCGCGACGCCAACTTTATCGAGAAAAACGAAGCAGGCACCACCGTTAACCGTTGGTTGACCACCGGTATGCTGTGCGCCTCTGCTTCCAGTAACGAAACCGGCTTCTTAACGCAGAAATTCACCCGCGCGCTCGGTATGCTCGCGGTCGACAACCAAGCGCGTGTCTGACACGGACCAACGGTAGCAAGTCTTGCTCCAACATTTGGTCGCGGTGCGATGACCAACCACTGGGTTGACATGAAGAACGCCAACCTCATCGTCGTGATGGGTGGGAACGCGGCAGAAGCGCATCCGGTGGGATTCCGCTGGGCGATGGAAGCCAAGATCCATAATGGCGCGAAGCTGATTGTTATCGACCCCCGCTTTACGCGAACCGCGTCAGTGGCGGATTTCTACGCCCCAATTCGCTCCGGTACCGACATTACCTTCCTGTCGGGCGTGATGCTGTACCTGTTGAATAACGAAAAATTCAACCGCGAGTACACCGAAGCCTATACCAACGCCAGCCTTATCGTGCGTGAAGACTTTAGCTTCAACGACGGCCTGTTCAGCGGCTACGACGCCGAAGCGCGTAAGTACGATAAAACTTCCTGGAACTACGAACTGGATGAGAACGGCCACGCGAAACGCGATACCACCCTCACCCATCCGCGCTGCGTCTGGAATCTGCTGAAACAGCACATTTCCCGCTACACGCCGGAGATGGTCGAGAAGATCTGCGGTACGCCAAAAGCCGACTTCCTGAAAGTATGTGAGTACATCGCAGAGACCAGCGCGCACGATAAAACCGCCTCGTTCCTGTATGCACTGGGCTGGACGCAGCACTCCATCGGTTCGCAGAACATCCGTACCATGGCGATGATCCAGCTGCTGCTCGGCAACATGGGTATGGCGGGCGGCGGCGTGAACGCCCTGCGCGGCCACTCCAACATCCAGGGTCTGACCGACCTCGGCCTGCTGTCGACAAGCCTGCCGGGCTACATGACGCTGCCAAGCGAGAAACAGACTGACCTGCAAACCTACCTCACCGCCAACACGCCTAAACCGCTGCTGGATGGTCAGGTGAACTACTGGGGCAACTACCCGAAATTCTTCGTCTCGATGATGAAGACCTTCTACGGCGATAAAGCGACGGCGGAAAATAGCTGGGGCTTTGACTGGCTGCCGAAGTGGGACAAAGGGTACGACGTCCTGCAGTACTTCGAGATGATGAACGAGGGCAAGGTCAACGGCTATCTCTGCCAGGGCTTTAACCCGGTGGCTTCATTCCCGAACAAAAACAAAACCGTCGCGGCGCTTTCTAAACTGAAGTTCCTCGTCACCATTGACCCGCTCAACACCGAAACGGCGACCTTCTGGCAAAACCACGGCGAGTCGAACGATGTTGATCCGTCGAAAATCCAGACTGAAGTGTTCCGTCTGCCGTCCACCTGCTTCGCTGAAGAGAACGGTTCTATCGTTAACTCCGGTCGCTGGCTGCAGTGGCACTGGAAAGGCGCGGACGCCCCGGGGGATGCCGTCACCGACGGTGAGATCCTGGCCGGTATCTTCTTACGCCTGCGTAAGATGTACGCCGAAGAGGGCGGCCCGGTACCTGAGCAGGTACTGAACATGAGCTGGAACTACTCAACGCCGGATGAGCCTGCGTCTGAGGAAGTGGCGATGGAGAACAACGGTAAGGCGCTGGCCGATATTATCGACCCGGCCACCGGCGCGGTTATCGTGAAGAAAGGCCAGTTGCTGAGCTCGTTCGCCCAACTGCGCGATGATGGTACCACCGCCAGCGGCTGCTGGATCTTCGCCGGTAGCTGGACGCCGGACGGCAACCAGATGGCGCGTCGTGATAACGCCGATCCATCCGGCCTTGGCAACACGCTGGGCTGGGCCTGGGCATGGCCGCTGAACCGTCGCATCCTCTATAACCGTGCCTCCGCAGACCCACAGGGTAATCCTTGGGATCCGAAGCGCCAGCTCCTCAAGTGGGACGGTGCGAAATGGGGCGGCGTGGATATTCCGGACTACAGCGCCGCGGCACCGGGTAGCAACGTCGGGCCGTTTATCATGCAGCCGGAAGGGATGGGTCGCCTGTTCGCCCTCGATAAGATGGCAGAAGGTCCGTTCCCGGAACACTACGAGCCGTTTGAAACGCCGCTGGGTACTAACCCGCTGCACCCGAACGTCATCTCAAACCCTGCCGCCCGTATCTTTAAAGGCGATAGGGAAGCGTTGGGTAAAGCGGACAAGTTCCCGTACGTCGGTACCACCTACCGTCTGACCGAGCACTTCCACTACTGGACCAAGCATGCGCTGCTTAACGCCATCGCACAGCCGGAACAGTTCGTGGAGATTGGTGAGAAGCTGGCCGATAAGCTCGGCATCGGCCACGGCGATACCGTGAAGGTCTCCTCTAACCGCGGCTATATCAAAGCCAAGGCGGTGGTGACCAAGCGTATCCGCACGCTGAAAGTTGACGGTAAGGATATCGATACCATCGGTATTCCAATCCACTGGGGCTATGAAGGCGTGGCGAAGAAAGGGTTTATTGCCAACACCCTGACGCCGTCCGTCGGTGATGCGAACTCGCAGACGCCGGAATTCAAATCCTTCCTGGTGAACGTGGAAAAGGTGTAACGGAGACGACCTATGGCTTATCAATCGCAGGACATTATCCGTCGTTCCGCCACTAACGGTTTTACTCCCGCGCCTCGCGCGCGGGATCACCAGGAAGAGGTGGCGAAGCTTATCGACGTGACCACCTGTATCGGCTGTAAAGCCTGTCAGGTGGCCTGTTCAGAGTGGAACGACATCCGTGACGAGATTGGCAGCAACGTCGGGGTGTATGATAACCCGGCGGATTTAACCGCCAAATCCTGGACGGTAATGCGTTTCTCGGAAGTGGAGCAGAACGACAAACTAGAGTGGCTCATCCGTAAGGATGGCTGTATGCACTGCGCCGACCCGGGCTGCCTGAAGGCATGCCCGTCAGAAGGGGCTATCATTCAGTATGCCAACGGCATCGTCGACTTCCAGTCAGAGCAGTGCATTGGCTGCGGCTACTGTATTGCTGGCTGCCCGTTCAACGTGCCGCGACTCAACCCGGAAGACAACCGCGTCTACAAATGTACGCTGTGCGTCGACCGCGTGAACGTCGGGCAAGAACCGGCATGCGTGAAAACCTGTCCAACCGGCGCAATCCACTTTGGTTCCAAAGAGGATATGAAAGTGCTGGCGGGCGAGCGCGTAGCCGAGCTGAAAACCCGTGGTTACGACAATGCGGGCCTGTACGATCCGGCTGGCGTTGGCGGTACGCACGTGATGTACGTGCTGCACCATGCCGATAAACCGAATCTGTACCACGGTCTGCCGGAGAACCCGGAAATCAGCGCCACCGTGAAGTTCTGGAAAGGCGTCTGGAAACCGCTGGCCGCCATCGGCTTTGCCGCTACGTTCGCCGCGAGCATCTTCCACTACGTCGGGGTCGGTCCGAACCGCGCGGAAGAGGAAGAAGACAATCTGGATGAGAAAGACGATGAGGTGCGCAAATGAAAAAACGTGACACCATCGTGCGCTACACGGCGCCGGAACGCATCAACCACTGGGTCACCGCCTTCTGCTTCATGCTGGCGGCGATAAGCGGGCTGGGATTTTTCTTCCCCTCCTTCAACTGGCTGATGCAAATCATGGGGACTCCGCAGCTGGCGCGAATTCTGCACCCGTTTGTCGGGGTCATCATGTTTGCCTCGTTTATCATCATGTTTTTCCGCTACTGGCACCACAATCTAATCAATCGGGATGATATCTTTTGGGCGAAGAATATTCGTAAGATCGTCGTCAACGAGGAAGTAGGTGACACCGGGCGTTATAACTTCGGCCAGAAATGCGTATTCTGGGCGGCGATTATCTTCCTGGTGCTGCTGCTGGTGAGCGGTGTGGTTATCTGGCGTCCGTACTTTGCGCCTGCTTTCTCAATCCCGGTGATCCGATTTGCGCTAATGCTGCATTCATTTGCCGCAGTGGCGTTAATTGTGGTTATCATGGTGCATATCTACGCCGCCCTTTGGGTGAAAGGCACCATTACCGCGATGGTGGAGGGATGGGTTACCAAAACGTGGGCGAAGAAACACCACCCGCGCTGGTACCGTGAAGTCCGCCAGAAACAGGAAAAGTCATCTGAATGAGTATTCGCATAATCCCGCAAGATGAGCTGGGTTCGAGCGAGAAACGTACGGCGGAAGTCATTCCGCCGTTGTTGTTCCCCAGACTCAAGAACCTCTACAACCGCCGCGCCGAACGTCTGCGCGAGCTGGCAGAGAATAATCCGCTGGGTGATTACCTGCGCTTTGCTGCGCTGATCGCCCACGCTCAGGAAGTGGTGCTGTATGACCACCCGCTGAAAATGGATCTCACCGCGCGTATCAAAGAGGCGAATGACCAGGGCAAACCGCCGCTGGATATTCACGTTCTGCCGCGCGACAAGCACTGGCATACGCTGCTGCAATCGATGATTGCCGAGCTGAAGCCTGAGATGAGTGGCCCAGCGCTGGCGGTCATCGAGAACCTGGAGAAAGCCTCCGAGCAGGAGCTGGAGCAGATGGCGAGCGCGCTGTTTGCCTCTGACTTTGCCTCCGTGAGCAGCGATAAAGCGCCGTTTATCTGGGCTGCTCTGTCGCTCTACTGGGCGCAAATGGCCAGCCTGATACCGGGAAAAGCCCGCGCCGAATACGGCGAACAGCGCCAGTTCTGCCCGGTCTGCGGTTCAATGCCCGTTTCAAGCATGGTGCAAATAGGCACCACTCAGGGGCTGCGCTATCTGCACTGCAACCTGTGTGAAACAGAATGGCACGTGGTGCGCGTGAAGTGCAGCAACTGCGAACAGAGCCGCGACCTGCACTACTGGTCGCTGGATAACGAGCAGGCTGCCATCAAAGCCGAAAGCTGCGGCGACTGCGGCACTTACCTGAAGATTCTGTATCAGGAAAAAGACCCGAAAGTCGAAGCGGTTGCCGACGACCTAGCCTCACTGGTACTGGACGCGCGAATGGAGCAGGAAGGGTTCGCCCGCAGCTCGATTAACCCGTTCTTGTTCCCGGGGGAAGGGGAGTAATTCCCCACAAGCCCGGCTAGCACACATGCTGCCGGGTTCTTCCTCAGTCGCTCAGCGCCTGCAAAACATTTCTGGGATCGTTAGCAATAGCGCGTAGCAGCGCTTTTGCTGGGCCCGTTGGCGAACGCCTGCCCTGCTCCCAGTTACGCAGCGTATCGACACTAACGGAGATAAGCTCTGCAAACCGAGGCTGGGATAATCCTGAAGCCTGTCGGATGGCTTTGATCTTCATCGCATCAATGCAAAAGGTCCGTGAAGGTTCCCGGTCTCCTTCAATGATCTCATTCATTTGCGCCATGCTTTGGGTTAACCGCTCAAAGAGTGCCTTGTCCATCTACCACCTCTCATTCAATACACGCAGAATCGCTTTCTCCTGCGGCGTGATATCGTCCTTAATGCCCTTTTGATAAATCAGCAACAAGCGAATCTCAAATTTATGGCTCTGATAAAAATAGATAATACGCACACCGCTGCGCTTTCCCTTGCCTCGCGACCGCCAGCGAATTTTTCGCAGACCGCCTGTATCCTGAATCAGATCGCCGCAATCAGGGTGCTGTGCCATGAATAATTGCAGCCGGTGATACTCACCGTCATTCAGCAGTTTTTTGACATCTTCAGTAAAGAATTCCGTTTCTATAAATAGCATATTCAGTACGCCATTGGCTTATATTAGTCAAACCAGACCATACGTCAATGGCGTATGGTTGATATAACTTACCGTACCGAAATTAAATCCAGGAAACTAACGGCCTTCCTATTTTTGCGAGCCGCTATCCACAATCACCACCCTACCCAATTTCCCCATTTTCATTCGCGATAAACCAGGCTATAAAGCTGTATGTTTATACAGCGAAAAGGACATCATCATGGCATTGGAAAACGGCATTGCGCAGTTAGTTGCTGAGTTTATTGCAGCGGGTCGCCCCTCTTCACGCAAGCAGAATATTGATGACCGGAGAAAGGGTTATATTGCCAGCACTGCGCTGGCAGGCGAAAAAGAGATTCGCGTCAAATCAGAAGATATTGTGCTGGAAGAGATGACATTTCGCGTCATTTCGCCACTCAATGCAGCATCCTCACTCCCCTGCATTATCTACTTTCATGGCGGCTGCTTTGTCAGCGGTGGGTTTATCACCCATGATAATCAGCTGCGACAATTAGCCTGGCATAGCGGGTGTCGGGTCATTGCAGTGCAGTACCGGCTGGCGCCAGAACACCCTTTTCCCGCAGCCCACGATGACGCCGAGCAAGGCGCCAACCTCATCCACAAATACGCACAGCAGCTAGGTATTGACCGCCAGCGGGTGACGCTGATGGGGGACAGCGCGGGCGCGCATCTGGCGCTGGTAACCGCGCTGCGGCTGAAGGCTTCCGCCGTGTGGGCTCCCGCGAAACTCGTACTGATTTACCCTATGCTTGACGCAACAGCCAGCTTTACAAGCTATGTCAGCAATGGCCAGGACTACATCATTACCCGCGACACGCTGCTCTCCGGCTTTGAAATGTATCTTCAGGAAAACGACCCATTGCACCCGGAAGCCAGCCCGCTCTGGCGCGACGATTTTAACGGCCTGCCGCCGGTGCATATCATCACCGCCGAGTACGATCCGCTGCGGGATGAAGGAGAAGCTCTTTTTGAACGGCTCACCCGGCAAGGCGTTTCATGCACCTGCCAACGCTATCTCGGCGTTATTCACGGCTTTTTCCAGCTGGGTGGTGTGAGCCGGACAGCGCGGGAGGCAATGCGGGATGTGGCCCAACGGGTGGCGGGCCACTGAGTATGTTGGGCGAAGAGAGATACCCTACTCCTCTTCGTTCCCGCCCTCGACATACGAACCGAATGGTTTTGCTGGCAGCACGATATAGGTTCCCTCAAACACCACGCCAGGGGTGTCATCGCCGAACAGTCCAACCTGCATCTGCACGCGCGCTTTACGCCCTCGGGCCAGCCGGTCCAGGTCGCCGCTAAGCGATCCGAGGTCGGCGATGGCGGTCGGTTTACCGGTGATAGGTTTTCGATAGCGGATATGGGCATCGGCAAGAATAATGGTGCCGCCCAGGTGGCGTTCACGCAGCATCAGCCAGATGAGCCCCCATCCGGTGAGCGTCGCCAGCGAAAAGAGGCTACCGGCAAACAGCGTATGGTGCGGGTTCTGGTTGCCGGTTTCCGGCATGGTGGTAATAAATTTTTGCCCGGTGTACTGCTGAATGCGCACACCCATTTTTTCGCTGAGCGGAATATGATCGTACCAGGCCTGCTGCAGCTGCGCACACCAGTCGCCGCGGTGCAGAATATCGTCCAGCGAGGCAACGGGCTTAATCATCAGGAAGTGGCGAACGGGGGTGGTCTGCGGGGTCGTTATCTCCCCTTCGTTCTTGAATCCTAGCTTGGAAAAGAACGGCACGGCGTCTTCACGTGCGCTACAAGTGACGCGTTTCACCCCTTCCTGGCGCGCGACGGACTCCAGCGTCATCGCGATAAGCGTCCCCAGTCCTTTATCCTGAACCTCAGGATGCACTGCCATAAAGCGGATGGAGGCTTCGTTATCCGCGTTAATGTACAGTCGCCCTACGGCGACCAGCTTTCCCAGCTCATCAACCACCATCTGATGGTGTGCCATGGCATCCCAGGCATCACGTTCGGAACCTTTGGGCTGATGCAGGGGTTTACGCAGCATTTCCCAGCGGAACTGGTAATACTGCTCTAACTCTTCTTCAGTCTGCGGTACTCGGAGATGGTACATAATGGCACTCTCTTTTGTCGCCCACGTCCTAACGGGAAGCGTGGTCATACTTGTAACCAGAACGTCACGGGGCCGTCATTGACCAGCGACACCTGCATATCCGCTGCGAATCGTCCTGTTTGCGTGTTCATGTCCTGTTGGCGACAGCGTTGTACAAAATAGTCATAGAGCGCTTCGGCACGATCCGGCGCAGCGCCTTTTGAGAAGCCCGGGCGCATACCGCGTTCGGTATCGGCCGCCAGCGTAAACTGCGACACCACCAGCACGCTGCCACCGGCCTGCTGCACGTTCAGGTTCATCTTACCGTCAGCATCGCTGAAGATACGGTAGCCCAGCACGCGCTCGCACAGGCGGTTTGCCTTCTGCTCGTCATCATCCTTCTCTACGCCCAGCAGCACCAACAGCCCCAGGCCAATCTCTCCCGTCACTTCGTCCGCCACGCTGACGCTGGCGCGGGTGACTCGCTGAATTAATGCAATCATGATTCTTCGGCTTCTTGTTGTTCTGTTTTCAATTTTCGGTATTCACCGAGAGTGACAGTTATTTCGGCACCTAGCAAGACGATACACCAGGTCCAGTAGACCCAGACAAACAAAATGGGGATCACCGCCAACACGCCGTAAATCAGCTGATAGGATGGAAACGCGGTGATATAGAGCGAGAACACCTTCTTACCCAGTTCGTGCAGCAACGCCGCGACCAGCGCCCCAATAATCGCATCACGATTCGGCACCTGGGTGGTCGGCACCACGCTATAGAGCAGCCAGAACGACAGCCAGGAGAGCAGCAGCGGGAAAACCCGCAGCAGATTATCAATCACGCCGTTCAGTTCGCTGGCCCAGCGTAGCGACAGCAAATAGGAGCTGATTGCCAGGCTCACCCCGGCCAACAACGGCCCCAGGGTCAGAATCATCCAGTAGACGGCAAATGAGTAAACCTTTGGGCGCGTGCGTTTACTCCGCCAGATGGTGTTCAAGGCGCTATCGATGGAGTACATCAACAGCAGCGCGGTAATAATCAGGCCGCAGGCACCAAACGCGGTCATCCTGTTGGAGTTAGCGACAAACTGCTCGATATAGCGTTGAATAACGTCGCCGGTTGCAGGCAGAAAGTTAGCGAACACAAAATGGCGAATCTGCAGGCTAACTTCCGAAAACATAGGAAATGCCGCGAACAGGGCAAAAATCACCGCCACTAGCGGCACAATGGAAAGCAACGACACGTAGGCCAGGTTGCCCGCCAGCGTCGTCATATTATCTTCTTCTATGCGCCGCCAGAGGAATTTACTCCACGCCACCAGCGGCCGGGTATGATGAATCAGTTTTTGATGAACGGTTTTTAGCATAACGACTTCATAAAGTAGTCGGGTAGGGTTTCTCTCCCGGTCACCAGTATACTGGTGATCCCCAACTGGTTAGCGCCCTCTATATTATCGGCGTTATCGTCAAAAAAGACCGCATCGGCGGCAGAAAAACCTTCAGACTCCAGTACGCGCTGGTAAATCCGTGCTTCTGGTTTACGCATTCCCATCTCCTGGGAGAGATAAACGTGGTCGGCAGCGGCATAGATTTCCGGGTATTCATCCGGCCAGAAAGTGGTGTGCAGTGCGTTGGTATTAGACAGGACGACGACACGATGCCCCTGCTCGCGCAGCGTTTTCATTATGTCGATAACTTCAGGGCGCAGCGACACAAAAACCGCCTGCCAGCCGTGAGCAAACTGCTCGTAGCTGAGCGGTAGCTCCATATCGTGGCACATGGCTTTTGCAAACGCTTCATCCGATATTTCACCGCGCTCATGTTGATGAAATACCACTCCCATAGTGAAACTCTGCTTTAGCCGGGCCAGCGGAACGCGGGCGAGATCGCTCCACGTTCCCAGAACACGGTTGAAATCAATGTCGACAATCACATTACCTAAATCAAAGATATAGAGCATTTTTGCCTCCGTTCACGCCGTGGAAATTTCACTCTAGCGGGAAAGGAGAACTTTGACCATGAACAAACGCTCTCTATTTCAAAAAGAAAAACCCCGCCATATAGGCGGGGTTTTAGGTCATGACAAAAGAGAGAAATTAATCTTCTTTTGGACCGCGCATCGCGCGTTTACGGTCGTTTTCAGTCAGGTGACGCTTACGGATACGGATAGAAATTGGGGTAACTTCTACCAGTTCGTCGTCATCGATGAACTCCAGAGCTTGTTCCAGAGTCATTTTCTGAGCTGGGACCAGCGTGGTAGCTTCATCAGTACCGGAAGCACGCATGTTGGTCAGTTTTTTACCGGTCAGGCAGTTTACAGTCAGGTCGTTAGAACGGCTGTGAATACCGATGATCTGGCCTTCGTAAACTTCTGCGCCGTGGCCCAGGAACAGCTTACCGCGGTCCTGCAGGCTGAACAGTGCGAACGCAACCGCTTTACCCTGACCGTTGGAGATCAGTACGCCGTTCTGACGCTGGCCAACTTCACCTGGACGAACGTCGTCGTAGTGGCTGAAGGTGGAGTACAGCAGACCGGTACCGGAGGTCATGGTCATGAATTCTGAACGGAAGCCGATCAGACCACGGCTTGGGATCACGTAGTCGAGACGTACGCGGCCTTTTCCGTCTGGATTCATGTTTTTCAGGTCGCCTTTACGCTCACCCAGTGCCTGCATGACAGAACCCTGGTGCTGCTCTTCGACGTCCAGCGTTACGTTTTCGAATGGCTCTTGTTTACGGCCATCGATTTCGCGGAAGATAACTTTCGGACGGGAAACCGCCATTTCGAAACCTTCACGACGCATGTTTTCAATCAGAACGGACAGGTGCAGTTCACCACGGCCAGAAACGCGGAATGCGTCTGCATCCGGAGTTTCTTCAACGCGCAGTGCCACGTTGTGTACCAGTTCTTTCTTCAGACGGTCCAGAATCTGGCGAGAGGTAACGTACTTACCTTCTTTACCGCAGAATGGAGAGGTGTTGACGTTGAAGAACATGGTTACCGTCGGTTCATCAACGGACAGCGCTGGCAGCGCTTCGACGTTCTGCGGGTCGCAGATGGTGTCGGAGATGTTCAGCTCGCCCAGACCGGTGATTGCGATGATGTCGCCAGCTTCAGCCAGGTCGCTATCGATACGCTCCAGACCCAGGTGAGTCAGTACTTTACCGACTTTACCGTTACGGGTTTTACCTTCGCTATCGATGATAGTGATCTGCTGGTTTGGCTTCACTTTACCGCGTTTGATACGGCCGATACCGATAACACCAACGTAGTTGTTGTAGTCCAGCTGGGAGATTTGCATCTGCAGCGGGCCATCCAGGTCTACGTCTGGAGCCGGTACACGATCAACGATGGTCTGATACAGCGGGGTCATGTCTTCCGCCATATTTTCGTGATCCAGACCTGCGATACCGTTCAGCGCGGAAGCGTAAACGATAGGGAAGTCCAGCTGTTCGTCGGTCGCATCGAGGTTAACGAACAGGTCGAATACCTGGTCAACAACCCAATCAGGACGCGCGCCTGGACGGTCAACTTTGTTGATAACAACAATTGGCTTCAAACCATGAGCAAATGCTTTTTTGGTCACGAAGCGCGTCTGCGGCATCGGGCCATCCATTGCATCAACTACCAGCAGCACAGAGTCAACCATGGACATGACGCGCTCAACTTCACCACCGAAGTCGGCGTGCCCTGGGGTATCAACGATGTTGATACGGTAATCATTCCATTTGATTGCGGTGTTTTTCGCGAGGATGGTAATCCCACGCTCTTTCTCCAAATCGTTGGAGTCCATCACACGTTCTTGAGTTTCAGCACGTGCATCAAACGTACCGGATTGCTGCAGCAGCTTATCGACCAGGGTAGTTTTACCATGGTCAACGTGCGCGATGATGGCGATGTTACGCAAATTTTCGATCACAACTTTGCCTCGGGCATTAGAAATAGCGCGTTATTGTACACGGATTAATCGCACTACAAAACAGGATCACAGAGATCCTCCGCAAACAAGTATTGCAGAGTTCCTTTGTGATCGCTTTCACGGAGCATAAAAAGGGCACCCAATCACAATTTGCACCAATATGGTGCTCATCGCTTCAGGATAAGCACTATAATGGTGCAAAGACGCTATCGTGGTGCAGCCCTTTTGCACTATGGTGCGCATGATAACGCCTTTTGGGGGTGATTTAAAAGTTGGCACAGATTTCGCTTTGTATATTTCAGGGCAACAACGCCACTTTAAGCAGTGATTGAAGACCTCGTTACCACGACGACAATGATAAATCCGGGAGATGTTAAGTATGTCCGCTGAACACGTTTTGACGATGCTGAATGAGCACGAAGTGAAGTTTGTCGATCTGCGCTTCACCGATACCAAAGGTAAAGAACAGCACGTCACTATTCCTGCGCATCAGGTAAATGCCGAATTCTTCGAAGAAGGCAAAATGTTTGACGGCTCCTCTATCGGTGGCTGGAAAGGCATTAACGAATCCGACATGGTTCTGATGCCAGACGCATCTACCGCTCTCATCGACCCGTTCTTTGAAGAGTCTACCCTGATCATTCGTTGTGACATCCTGGAACCAGGCACACTGCAGGGCTACGACCGTGACCCGCGCTCCATCGCTAAACGCGCTGAAGAGTACCTGCGCGCTACCGGCATCGCGGATACCGTTCTGTTCGGGCCAGAGCCAGAATTCTTCCTGTTTGATGACATTCGCTTCGGCGCATCCATCTCCGGTTCTCACGTTGCTATCGATGACATCGAAGGCGCATGGAACTCCTCCACCAAATACGAAGGTGGTAACAAAGGTCACCGTCCAGGCGTTAAAGGCGGTTACTTCCCAGTTCCTCCGGTTGATTCCTCACAGGACATCCGTTCTACCATGTGTCTGATCATGGAAGAGATGGGCCTGGTTGTTGAAGCGCATCACCACGAAGTTGCGACTGCTGGCCAGAACGAAATCGCCACCCGCTTCAACACCATGACCAAGAAAGCGGACGAAATTCAGATCTACAAATATGTTGTGCACAACGTCGCTCACCGCTTCGGTAAAACCGCGACCTTTATGCCAAAACCAATGTTTGGCGATAACGGTTCCGGCATGCACTGCCACATGTCCCTGTCCAAGAACGGCGTAAACCTGTTCTCCGGCGACAAATATGCTGGCCTGTCCGAGCAAGCGCTGCACTACATCGGCGGTGTTATCAAACACGCTAAAGCTATCAACGCCCTGGCTAACCCGACCACCAACTCCTACAAGCGTCTGGTCCCAGGTTACGAAGCACCGGTTATGCTGGCTTACTCTGCCCGTAACCGTTCTGCATCCATCCGTATTCCGGTTGTTGCTTCTCCGAAAGCGCGTCGTATCGAAGTGCGCTTCCCGGACCCAGCGGCTAACCCATACCTGTGCTTCGCAGCACTGCTGATGGCTGGCCTGGACGGCATCAAAAACAAAATCCACCCTGGCGAAGCCATGGACAAAAACCTGTACGACCTGCCGCCAGAAGAAGCGAAAGAGATCCCACAGGTTGCTGGCTCTCTGGAAGAAGCGCTGCAGGCTCTCGACGCAGACCGCGAGTTCCTGACCGCAGGTGGCGTGTTCACTGATGAAGCTATCGACGCTTACATCACGCTGCGCACCGAAGAAAACGACCGCGTACGTATGACTCCGCACCCGGTTGAGTTCGAGCTGTACTACAGCGTCTAATCGTATTTTGAGTTGTACTTTCCAGCTGAAGCCGCGCCATTGCCCTTAGGTTCTGGCGCACTCCCTGGAATTAAGTTGCCGTGGAAACTTTCAGCCCATCTCAGGATGGGCTTTTTTCTCCACCAACAACCTGATATCTCGCGCTTTTTACCCGTAAAAAGCTATACTGCACTAAAACAGTGCAAGCCTTTTCAGGAGACTGCTAAATGGCAACAGGCGCACTGCCCGATGCTGGGCAGATCCTTAACTCGTTAATCAACAGCATTTTACTGGTCGATGATGACCTGGCCGTTCACTATGCGAACCCTGCCGCACAGCAACTGCTGGCGCAGAGCGCGCGCAAACTCTTTGGTACGCCCTTACCCGAGCTTCTGAGCTATTTCTCGCTGAACATTGGCTTGATGCAGGAGAGCCTGCAAACGGGCCAGGGGTTTACCGATAACGAAGTGACACTGGTGATTGACGGGCGCTCGCATATTCTTTCGCTGACCGCGCAGCGTTTGCCAGACGGTTTCATCCTGCTGGAAATGGCGCCAATGGATAATCAACGCCGCCTCAGCCAGGAGCAGCTCCAGCACGCTCAGCAAATCGCAGCGCGCGATCTGGTACGTGGGCTCGCCCACGAGATTAAAAACCCGCTGGGTGGCTTACGCGGCGCTGCGCAGCTACTCAGTAAGGCGCTGCCTGACCCAGCGCTGACCGAGTACACCAACGTTATCATTGAGCAGGCCGACCGCCTGCGTAACCTGGTCGACCGTCTGCTTGGCCCGCAGCATCCCGGTACGCACATCACCGAGAGCATTCATAAAGTGGCGGAACGCGTCGTCAAACTGGTTTCGATGGAACTGCCGGAGAACGTCACGCTGGTGCGCGATTACGATCCAAGTTTACCGGAACTTCCGCACGATCCAGACCAAATTGAACAAGTTCTGCTAAATATTGTGCGTAATGCGCTGCAGGCGCTTGGCCCGGAAGGGGGCGAAATTGTCCTGCGCACCCGCACCGCATTTCAGTTAACGCTGCACGGCGTGCGCTACCGGTTGGCTGCCAGAATTGATGTCGAAGATAACGGCCCCGGTATTCCACCGCATTTGCAGGATACGCTGTTTTACCCGATGGTCAGCGGCCGCGAAGGCGGCACCGGGCTGGGTCTGTCGATAGCGCGCAGCCTTATCGATCAGCACTCCGGCAAAATTGAATTTACCAGTTGGCCAGGCCATACCGAGTTCTCGGTTTTCCTGCCAATCAAGAAATAAGGTGTGTTTATGCAACGAGGGATAGTCTGGGTCGTTGATGACGATAGCTCCATCCGTTGGGTGCTTGAACGCGCGCTCACCGGCGCGGGGTTAACCTGCACCACGTTTGAAGGCGGAAAAGAGGTGCTGGATGCGCTGGCCACCAAAACGCCTGACGTGCTGATGTCCGATATCCGCATGCCCGGAATGGACGGCCTGGCGCTGTTAACGCAAATTAAGCAGCGCCATCCGATGCTTCCGGTCATCATAATGACCGCGCACTCCGATCTGGATGCCGCCGTTAGCGCCTACCAGCAAGGGGCGTTTGACTACCTGCCAAAGCCGTTTGATATCGATGAAGCGGTAGCACTGGTAGAGCGGGCGATTAGCCACTACCAGGAGCAGCAGCAGCCGCGCAACGTGCAGGTCAATGACCCGACCACCGATATCATCGGTGAAGCACCCGCTATGCAGGACGTGTTCCGCATTATCGGTCGCCTCTCACGCTCGTCTATCAGCGTGCTGATTAACGGCGAGTCCGGTACCGGTAAAGAGCTGGTTGCCCATGCGCTGCATCGCCATAGCCCTCGCGTTAAAGCGCCGTTTATCGCGCTCAACATGGCGGCAATTCCAAAAGACCTGATTGAGTCTGAGCTGTTTGGCCATGAGAAAGGGGCGTTTACCGGCGCGAATACCGTTCGCCAGGGTCGATTCGAGCAGGCCGACGGCGGCACGCTGTTCCTCGATGAAATTGGCGATATGCCGATGGACGTCCAGACCCGCTTGCTGCGCGTATTGGCCGACGGTCAGTTCTACCGCGTCGGCGGCTATGCCCCAGTGAAGGTCGACGTGCGTATCATCGCGGCAACCCACCAGAACCTCGAACAGCGCGTTCAGGAAGGCAAATTCCGCGAGGACTTATTCCACCGCCTGAACGTGATTCGCGTCCATCTGCCGCCGCTGCGCGAGCGCCGGGAAGATATTCCGCGCCTGGCGCACCACTTCTTGCAGGTTGCCGCACGCGAACTGGGCGTGGAAGCCAAGCTGCTGCACCCAGAAACCGAAGCGGCGTTAACGCGCCTGGCCTGGCCGGGTAACGTGCGTCAGCTGGAAAACACCTGCCGTTGGCTCACGGTGATGGCGGCTGGGCAAGAAGTGCTGATTCAGGATCTGCCGAGCGAGTTGTTTGAAGCCAGCATGCCGGACAGCACCACGGCAACGTCGCTGCCGGATAGCTGGGCAACGCTGCTGGCGCAGTGGGCTGACAGAGCGCTGCGCTCCGGTCATCAAAATCTGCTTTCTGAGGCCCAGCCGGAGATGGAGCGTACGCTGCTGACCACCGCGTTGCGCTACACGCAGGGGCACAAACAGGAAGCGGCTCGCCTGCTTGGCTGGGGTCGCAATACCCTGACGCGTAAGCTGAAAGAACTGGGAATGGAGTAAGGCCAGCGTGAAGTGTAAATATTGCTCGATTTGCGCAAGTTGCTGCAATTTTATACTTTACTGTTTCGATGAGTTCAGTATTATTCAGCCCGCAAATTCGAGGGGACGATAATGTTTGAATCATTGATTAATTTGGCTTCAAGCGGCGCCGCCGGTCATTCACCACAGACGGCCGTTGCTGCTGTACTGTGTGCTGCGCTGGTCGGGCTGTTTAGCTAAGCCGGATGACGCTTGCGCTTATCTGGCTTGTTGGCCCGGTAAGCGTAGCGCCACCGGGCAATATCATCGCTAAATCACCCGCGAGAACTGCTGCATCCGCGCCTTCTGTCGCAGATAGGCATCAAAGCACATGCAGATATTACGAATTAACAGACGACCTTTCGCCGTCACCTTAATCCCCTTCTCATTCACATCCACCAGCCCATCCTGCGCCAACGGTGCCAGCAGCTTCAGGTCTTCGGCAAAATAGTCGCTAAACTTCAGCGCCCACTGCTGCTCTATTGCCACAAAATCGAGGCTGAAGTTACAGATAAGCGCTTTGATAACATCGCGGCGGATGCAGTCATCACGAGTCAACGCAATGCCGCGCCACAGCGCATTACCCTGCTCGGCAACCTGCTGGTAATAGAGCTTCAGCTCTTTTTGGTTCTGCGCGTAGCAGTCACCAATCATGCTGATCGCGGATACGCCCATACCCAGCAGGTCGGTATCGCCCTGGGTGGTGTAGCCCTGGAAGTTGCGATGCAGCACGCCTTCGCGTTGAGCCACGGCAAGTTCGTTATCCGGGCGGGCAAAGTGATCCATACCAATAAACTGGTAGCCAGCCTGAGTCAGCGAGCCGATGGTTTCCTGCAAGATATCCAGCTTCTGCTGCGCCGACGGCAGGTCGGCATCTTTGATTTTACGCTGCGCGGCGAACAGGGTCGGCAGGTGCGCGTAGTTAAACACGCTTAAGCGATCAGGGTTCAGCTCAGCGACACGCTGCAGCGTGAACGCAAAGCTCTCCGGCGTTTGCTTCGGCAGGCCGTAGATAAGGTCGATATTGGTCGAGGTGAAGCCAATTTCGCGCGCGTGGTTGAGCAGCGCGAAGATAAAATCTTCGTCCTGCTCACGGTTCACCAGCCGCTGCACTTCTTTGTTGAAGTCCTGTACGCCCATACTCAGGCGGTTAAAGCCCTCAGCGCGTAGGTGGTCGATAACATCCAGCTCAATTTCGCGCGGGTCGACTTCAATGGAAATTTCCGCGTCGGCATCAAAGTGAAAATGCGCGCGCAGCAGCGTCATCAAGCGGCTGATTTGCGCCTTGTTCAGATAGGTTGGCGTACCGCCGCCCCAGTGAAGCTGGCTGACGTGACGGCCGGTAAACAGCGGCGCGCGCTGGCGGATTTCCTGCTCCAGCACGTCGAGATACTGGTCAGCTTTATGCTGCTGGCGGGTAACAATTTTATTGCAGCCGCAGAAATAGCAGAGCTTGTGGCAGAACGGAATATGCACGTACAGCGACAGCGGACGTTCGGGGTAACGCGCAACGGCGTTATTAAACTCAGGCTCGCCAAAGGCGTCAGAGAATTCCAGTGCGGTGGGATACGAGGTATAGCGCGGCCCGGAATAGTTATATTTCTGGATCAGGGCCAGATCCCAGTCGATTAACTGCTCAGACATGCTCACTCCTTCCGATGGTGTCGCGAACGACGACGGCGTGCCGGTGCTGCTCCGTTACGAAGCAACAGCCGGTTGCGCAGCCACTTTTGACGCCGCGACAACCGTCGTAGTTTAACGAATAACCACACCAGATAACATACAACCAAAAGGGTTATAAGCAGGACTGGCAAGCCAATACACAAAATCATTCAGGTTGCATCACAAAACGCTAGAGCGTTTTGAACAGCGCTCGCGCTGGCCCCGAAGGGGCGAGGCTGCAAGCCGAGTAACGCGGCAAGGGAATGAATCCCCAGGAGCGTACAAAAGTACGTGACTGGGGTGAATGAGCGCAGCCAACGCAGAGGCAACGTGAAGGATAACGTGTATATCGGGTGCAAACGTTAGTTGCCGCCCCTCAGCAGGCGCATCATGTCTTCCTTGCCCTCTTCTTCCTCTTCTTCTTCGTCATCATCGTAAGAGAGGCCGAGTTGCTGCATCAGTTCATCGATGCGATCCAGTTTAGCGTCTACCCATTTCTGCTCTTCAGCGGTCAGGGTTTCGTCATTTTCCAGACGTTCCAGCAGCGCGTCCAGGCGCTCATCTCTCTCCAGCATATCCAGCTCGGCCTGCGGTGAAAGCATAGGTTTCTCGCTCTTCGGTTTGGGCTGTTTCACGACCGGTGCGTCAGTAACGCCCAGCGCGATAGGTTTTTTACTGCCAATACGAGGATCTTTTTGCTGCTTTTGTTTATTGGAGCCGGATGCACCGTCAGAGCCAGTCGCACGGCTACCCGCCGCGTTACCACGGTGTTTTTTATCGTTTTTACGCTCGCGAGCTTCCAGGTTCAGTTCTTCACGCGTTTTACGGCGCTGTTTACCTGGAGTTTTACCGCGCGGTGCAGAGGTTGGTTTTTTCATGATGTCTGTCTTTAAGCCGTTTTATTCAGTATAGAATTGAGCCGGAATCTAGCAGAAAGCAAACAAAGAAAAAAGGCGACAGAGTAATCTGTCGCCTTTTTTCCTGACTCACAACCCTTTACGGGTTCTACATTCCATGTTGGCTTTCAACGCGCCCTGTCTATCCGTTAGCTCTATAACAGTCCCTGTTATGGTCCCTATCCGTGTTTAACGTCTCCAGACGCTCGCCTTCCTGGCTGATTCCTTCGGTCTTCGCCTCCTGGCGCTCCTGACCGCTCATCCTGAGTCTATATTCCTTCCGGCGCCCTTGCCGATGGGTGCTACTTTACAGCGTTGGGCTAAACTAACAAGCAACGAAACGGCGAAAAATGGACAAATCAGAATATTGCCCAACAATAACTATATGATTTAAAATGATTTGAATATTATATCGCCTCCGTTTTTTCCTAAATTTCGCATAGAGACAATGGCAAATGTCTTACAAACGAAAGGGCATCGTCTTACAGTCAATGCGCGAAGAGGAAAACCAGTCTTTTTTTGCCGATCGGGTATAATCGCCCACATTGCCTGATTTAACGGAGAAGACCGTTTTGACTAACTGGAACTATCAACAGACGCACTTTGTGACCAGTGCGCCTGATATCCGCCACTTACCTTCCGATACCGGAATCGAAGTGGCCTTTGCTGGCCGCTCCAACGCAGGGAAATCCAGCGCCCTGAATACGCTCACCAACCAGAAAAGTCTGGCGCGTACTTCAAAAACGCCGGGCCGTACTCAGCTGATTAACCTGTTTGAAGTCGCCGATGGCAAACGCCTGGTCGACCTGCCGGGTTATGGCTATGCGCAGGTTCCGGAAGAGATGAAGATCAAATGGCAGCGTGCGCTGGGTGAATACCTGGAGAAACGTCTGTGTTTGAAAGGATTAGTGGTACTGATGGATATTCGCCATCCGCTGAAGGACCTCGACCAGCAGATGATCGAGTGGGCCGTCGCCAGCGAAATCCCAGTACTGGTGCTGCTGACGAAAGCGGACAAGCTGGCGAGCGGCGCGCGTAAGGCGCAGCTGAACCAGGTTCGTGAAGCAGCGTTGGCCTTTAACGGCGACGTGCAGGTTGAAGCTTTTTCTTCACTGAAAAAGCAGGGTGTTGATAAGCTGCGTCAGAAGCTGGATAGCTGGTTTAACGATATTCCGCCGCAGGAAGACGTTGAGGCTGCAGAAGAGTAATCCCCCGCTTTTATCCCGGATAGCGGCGCGCAGCGCCCTGTTCCGGGCTCGCTCTATCCCACTGATTTAACGCAATACCTTTCAATTTTATCGCGCCGAAAACTTTTCTTTCGCCCAATAAAAAACGCCCCAGTCATTACTGACTGGGGCGGCTAAAATATTCAGCCAAATCCGATTACGTGAAGTAAAAGGTCTGAAAGATAGAACATCTTACCTCTGTACCCTACGAGATTAACTCTACTCTTTTTTACCCCGTTCAGAAAGCATTTTTTGTAGTTTTTTTTCATTTGTTACATAACGAATTCTAATGTTCATCACAAAACTAGATAAGTTATGTTGCTTACTTACAAAAAAGAGCGTTATTCATCGGATACTTAATGAGCTTGATCCCAGTTTTCACCACTGCCCACTTCCACCAGCAACGGCACATCCAGCGTCGTGCTGTTTTCCATTAACTCATGCACTTTCTTCGATACCGCCTCGAGGTCATCTTTATGCACCTCAAAGACCAGTTCATCGTGTACCTGCATGATCATGCGAACGCGTGGCTTCTCGCTTTCTAACCACTCATCTACCGCAATCATCGCGCGTTTGATGATGTCGGCAGCGGTTCCCTGCATCGGGGCGTTAATCGCCGCACGCTCAGCACCCGCACGGCGAGCGCCGTTGCTGGATTTGATGTCCGGCAGATAGAGGCGACGACCGTCGAGCGTAGCAACATAGCCCTGCTCTTTAGCCTGCTGACGGGTGCGCTCCATATAGTCCAGCACGCCAGGGTAACGCTCGAAGTAGAGGTCCATATATTTCTGGGCTTCTTTGCGCGGGATATTAAGCTGGCGAGCCAGGCCAAAGGCGCTCATGCCGTAAATCAGGCCAAAGTTAATCGCCTTAGCGCTACGACGCTGTTCACTACTCACGCTCTCCAGGGGCAGGCCAAATACCTCAGCCGCGGTAGCGCGGTGGATATCCTTGCCTTCGGCAAACGCATTCAGCAGGCCTTCGTCGCGGGACAGGTGCGCCATAATGCGCAGCTCAATTTGCGAGTAGTCGGCAGAGACGATGAGGTAATCTTCTGGCGCAATAAACGCCTGACGAATACGACGCCCTTCCTCGTTACGCACCGGGATGTTCTGCAAGTTCGGATCGGTCGAAGAGAGTCGCCCGGTTGCGGTTACCGCCTGGTGATAGGAGGTATGGACGCGGCCGGTTTTCGGGTTGATCATCAACGGCAGTTTATCGGTGTAGGTCGATTTCAGCTTCGCCAGACCACGGTACTCCAGAATCACCTTCGGCAGCGGGTAGTCGAGTGCCAGCTCTTCCAGCACCTCTTCCGACGTAGAGGGCGCGCCGCCCGGCGTTTTCTTCAGCGGCTTGATGCCCTGTTTTTCAAACAGGATGGTCTGCAGCTGCTTCGGCGAGGAGAGGTTAAATTCTTCCCCGGCAATCTCGTAGGCTTTCTGCTCCAGCTCGACCAGACGCTTGGCAATCTCCTGGGAATGTGCGTGCAGCACCGCAGGATCAATCTTCACGCCGTTACGTTCAACGCGTGACAGCACCGGCACCAGCGGCATTTCAATCTCGTTAAAGATGCGCAGCGGCCCTTCGTGCTTCTGCAGCTTCGGCCACATCTTCAGGTGCAGCTGGAGCGTCACATCGGCATCTTCCGCCGCATAGCGACCGGCTTCTTCCAGCGCAATCTGGTTGAAGGTCAGCTGATTTTTACCTTTACCGGCAATCTCTTCGAACGTGATGGTTTTGTGTTTTAACCAGCGGTCAGAGAGGCTGTCCATATCATGGCGGCCAGCAACGCTATCCAGCGTGTAGGACTCCAGCATGGTGTCATAGGCGATTCCGCGCAGTTCGATGCCGTAGTTGGCAAGAATACCGCGGTCATACTTCAGGTTCTGGCCCACCTTCAGCAGCGTTTCATCTTCCAGCAGCGGCTTGAGGAGTTCTAAAGCGCGCTCGCGGGAGATCTGGTCAGGGGCATCGAGATAGTCATGAGCGACAGGAACATAGGCAGCAATACCCGGCTCGGTCGCGAACGACAGACCCACCATATTGGCAGAGATGTTATCGAGGCTATCGGTTTCAGTATCGAAAGCAAACAGAGGCGCTTTCTTCAGCTTCTCAATCCAGCTGACCAGCGTAGCTTCATCAAGGATGGTGACATAGTTTTCGGACGACAGCGTGGCTGCAGTCTCTTCGACTTCAGCCTCAACGTCTACGTCAGCGGCTTTACTGGCCGGTTTAGCGGCAGGTTTCGTCCCTTTAGCCTGCATCCAGGTACCGGACTCAACGTCGGTGATCCAGCGCTTAAATTCGTATTTCTTGAACAGCGTTAGCAGCTCATCGGCCGCAGGCTCCGCGACGATCAGCTGCTCACAGCCCAGCTCCAGCTCAACGTCCGTTTTAATGGTCGCCAGCTTATAGGAGAGGTAGGCCAGATCTTTGTTCTGCTCGAGCTTCGCCGCCATGGTTTTTGCGCCACGGAAAGTCAGCCCGGCGATTTTTTCCAGTTCACCGTAGAGTGTATCGAGGCCACCTAGCCCTTGCAGCAGCGCCTGCGCGGTCTTTTCGCCCACGCCCGGCACGCCCGGAATGTTATCCGAGGAGTCACCCATCAGCGCGAGGAAATCAATAATCAGCTCTGGCGGCACGCCGTACTTGGTCACCACTTCGTCCGGGCCGAGAATGGTATTGGTCATGGTGTTGATAAGCGTAATGCCCGGGGTGACGAGCTGTGCCATATCTTTATCCCCGGTGCTGATAAGCACCGGACGGCCCGCTTTTTCCGCTTCACGCGCCAGCGTACCGATCACGTCATCCGCTTCCACGCCGGAGACGGCCAATAGCGGCAGGCCCATCGCTTTGACCATGATGTGCAGCGGTTCAATCTGCGCACGCAGATCGTCCGGCATTGGTGGGCGATGTGATTTGTAGTCTTCAAACAATTCGTCACGGAAGGTTTTTCCCTTCGCATCAAACACCACGGCAGCGTGGGTTGGCTGATACTGGAGGATCAGGCTGCGCAGCATGTTCAGCACGCCGTACATCGCGCCCGTCGGCTCTCCCGCACGGTTCGTCAGCGGTGGGAATGCGTGATATGCCCGATAGAGATAAGAAGATCCATCAACGAGGATGAGAGGGTTTTCAGGGATCTGAACCATAATTTCCGTGCCTGTTTATCAGATTATGGGTAAAGGATGCCACAGACGGCATGAAAACATGAGTTTTTCGCCAAAATAACGAGAAAAGATTTGCAGATCCTCGCGATCGCACGCAAAACAAATTGTGGATAAGTTTGTGAATAGTTTTATTTTACTGATAACAAATGATATGTAATAGATAGTTAACTATAAAATAATTCAATATTTTCATTGTGTTATATATGGATCGTGGCTAATGGCAGCGATCTGGTGGTAATTCACACAGTGTGGATAGACATAGCGGCAATTTTTCTATTCAGGTAAGAACCGTCATTTAGCACGTTTTCTGGTAAAATCAGCGCCTTGTGCCTTTTTGTATGGGCACGTTAAATAACTAACTATCTGAATAAACGAACTATGTCGAGATTACTCGCTGCGATAACGCTGCCCATCAGTATCGCACTCACCATATTATTGACCATATTGTGCTCCATACCGATTATTCTCGCCGGCATGATTAAACTGATTTTACCGGTGCCGGTAATCTGGCGCTCCGTCTCGGTATTCTGCAACTTTATGATGTACTGCTGGTGTGAAGGGCTAGCGGCGCTGCTGCATCTCAATCCCTGGCTCAAGTGGGATATTGAAGGGCTTGAGACGCTCAATAAGAAGAATTGGTATCTGCTCATTTGTAACCACCACAGCTGGGCAGACATCGTGGTGCTATGTGTGATTTTCCGCAAGCATATCCCGATGAATAAGTATTTCCTGAAGCAGCAGCTGGCCTGGGTGCCGTTCATGGGGCTGGCATGCTGGGCGCTGGATATGCCATTTATGCGTCGCTATTCCCGCAGCTATTTGATTCGTCACCCGGAACGTCGCGGTAAAGATGTGGAAACGACGCGCCGCTCGTGCGAAAAATTCCGCGCGCATCCCACTACCATCGTCAACTTTGTCGAAGGCTCGCGCTTTACCCCTGAAAAGCGCCTGCAAACCCGTTCGCCTTATCAAAACCTGCTGCCGCCGAAAGCCGCCGGTATTGCCATGGCGCTGAACGTGTTAGGTGCTCAGTTTGATAAGCTGCTCGACGTGACGCTCTGCTACCCGGAAAACGATAAGACCCCTTTCTACGATATGCTCAGCGGTAAGCTGACGCGTATTGTGGTTCGCGTGAATCTACGCCCGATTGACCCGGAGATGCACGGTGATTACGTGGGGGATAAGAACTTTAAGCGGCGCTTCCAGCTATGGCTGAATGCGCTGTGGGAAGAGAAGGACCATCAGATTACAGACATGAAAGCAGAATACAAAAACGCCGGTCATTGACCGGCGTTTTCTTTTTTATTTCTTCTCAACAAGCTGTTTTACGGTATCAGCATACTGAGCGACAAAGACGTCCATGTTACTGGTGTCCATGCCCTGCGGGTTCAGCTGGTATTTGCCGTTAACAAACATCGCAGGAACACCTTGCAGCTGCAGATCGGCTGCCGCTTTTTCCTGCTGCGCGACCAGAGATTTCACCACGAAGCTGTTCCAGGCGGCATCATAATCTTCGCCCTTCACGCCAGCGTCGGTGAAGACTTTGCGGATATCCGCAACGGTCTGCACGGTCTGGGTTTTCTGTACCGCTTCAAACATCGGTGCAGTGATCTGATCTTCTACGCCCAGCGCCATCGCTACCGCCCACGCCTGAGTCAGGTCTTTGCCCAACGGGCCCAGGAACTCAACGTGGTACTTGGTCATTTTGGTGCCTTCCGGCAGCTTTTTCTTCACGTTGTCGGAAACGTGCAGAACTTCCTCAAACTGATAGCAATGCGGGCAGTAGAAGGAGAAGAACTCCAGCACCTGCGGCTCACCTGCAACCGGCTTATCGATCGTAACGTATTGTTTGCCGTCGGTAATCTGAGCAGCGGATGCGCTGAATGCCAGAATCATACCTGCCAGCGCAAGCCAAACCTTTTTCATAACTCACTCTCTCCTGACTGTGTCGAATTAATACATTGGCGTTAACTGAAGAGGGGGTTCTTGCAGAACCTTCACCTGCTCAATAAAAGTCGCGATCTGCTGATGCCAGTAATCTTCCCCGGTTAACCAGGGAAAATTTTTCGGAAATGCAGGGTCATCCCAACGCCTGATAATCCAGGCAAGATAATAAACCAACCGCATTGCACGTAAAGGCTCAATCAGCGCCAATTCGTCTGAATTAAAGCTGCTGAATTCTTCGTAAGCCTCAACGATAGTTTCAAGCTGCATACGTCTCTCAGCAGGAGAGCCGTTAAGCAACATCCAGAGATCCTGAACGGCGGGGCCGTTGCGCGCATCGTCAAGATCGACAAACAGCGGACCATCGCGCCAGAGGATATTCCCCGCATGGCAGTCACCGTGTAGGCGTAAAGCATCGAAACGCCCATGCCATAGCCCCATGACCGCATCAATCAGATCATCGGTCGCTTTCAGGAAACGGTCTTTTAAACCGGCGGGAATCAGCGCCGAATGCTCAAAAAGGGCGCGCGGCTCAATCAGATACTCTTTTACGCCGATAGAAGGACGCGCAGCAAAGCGCGATTTGCGGCCAGTCTGGTGCATGCGCCCGAGATAGCGCCCAACCCACTCCATTTGATCCAGGTTATCTGATTCGAACTGTCGGCCCCCCATGCTCGGGAAGACGGCAAAATAGAACCCCTCATGCGTGAGCAGAGTCTGGTCATTAAATAGGATAGGTGCGGCAACCGGAACCTCATCCTCGACGAGCTCCAGCGCAAACTGGTGCTCTTCAAGAATCTGCGCCGCCGACCAGCGTTCCGGACGATAGAATTTCACCACCATGCGGCGACGATCTTCATCCTGAAACTGATAGACCCGATTCTCGTAGCTGTTAAGAGGGGTGAGTCCAGAATCAACCCGGATACCCTGATCGAATAGGGCATCGATGATGGTATCCGGGTGGAGAGTCTGGAAAGTGAAAGCCTTGTCGTTCATCCTGACATCCGATAACGATACGAATGATTCAGGATATCATTTCGCGGTGCCTTGAGTGGCTCTGCTTACAACCTTTTACTCTTTTATTACGCCGCGAGCGCGCAGCAGCGCGGTTTTGAAGTCTTCTTCATAATCTTTCTGAATGCCAGGAATAACCGCGTCTTTGGCGGAGTCGCGCATTTTCAGATGGTAGATCAGAATATCATCCGTTAAATCGGCCAATTCGCCGTCATAGCCTGACTCCTTCGCCAGTTTCTGCAAAAATTGCAGTAAATTCAGCTCCGGCTCTTTCTGCCAGGCTGGCTGGAGGAGTTCAATAACTTCATTCAGACGTTTACATTTCATGGTCGTGCTCCTTACGCTTAATAGAGACACGTTAGCAGGGTAAACCCCACAATAAAAGAGGCGATAGCGGTGAAAGCAGAGTGCCAGATAACCGGCGTGGTGTTAGCAGGCGGCAAAGCCTCAAGAATGGGTGGGCAGGACAAAGGATTAATGCTGCTTGATGGTAAGCCATTATGGGAGCACGTTGCGGATGGCCTTCGTCCGCAGGTGAGCAATATCGTTATTAGCGCAAATCGTAATCTGGATATCTACCGACAGAGCGGCTTTCCGGTGATTGCCGATACGCTGTCGGGCTTCCCAGGGCCGCTTGCCGGGCTGTTATCGGTTATGCAGCAGACATCCGGCGAGTGGTTTCTGTTTTGCCCTTGCGATACGCCGTTTATCCCCGACAATCTTGTCGAACGCCTGGTAGATCAGCGCCAAAATACCCCAGTGGTATGGGTTCATGATGGCGATCGCGACCACCCTGCGGTCGCCCTTGCTCACCGCAGCCTGGCCCCAAAGATTGTCGATTACCTTGCCAGTGGTGAACGTCGCGTAATGGTGTTTATGCGTCAGGTTGGCGGCCATTCCGTCGATTTTAGCGACACGAAAGAAGCATTTCGCAACATGAATACCCCGGAAGATCTCAAGCTCAATCAGGAAAGAATATGATCCCATTGTTAGCGATTGCCGCCTGGAGCGGTACGGGAAAAACAACGCTGCTGAAAAAACTGATCCCCGAACTTTGTGCAAAGGGTATTCGTCCAGGGCTTATCAAACATACGCATCATAATATGGATGTAGATAAGCCAGGAAAGGATAGCTACGAACTTCGCAAGGCGGGAGCGGCACAGACGCTGGTTGCCAGCCGGCAACGCTGGGCGCTGATGACGGAAACGCCGGAAGAAGAAGAGTTAGACCTAGCGTTTCTGGTCAGTAGGATGGACGCTTCAAAGCTGGATCTGGTGCTGGTTGAAGGGTTTAAGCATGAAGCCGTCGCTAAGATCATGCTATTTCGTCAGGATGCCGGGCACCCGGTGAACAAGTTGACGATCGATGAACATACGATTGCAGTGGCCAGCGATATTACGCTAAACGTTGATGTGCCGGTGCTGGATTTAAATAATTTACCGGAGATAGTGGCGTTTATTGTGGCATGGTTAGAAACAGAAGAGTAATTGGTAGCCCGGGCGAACGCAGTGACCCCGGGATTTTCACCGCACTTTCACTTTCCCGCAGACGCAAAAAAGCCCATCCGTCAGGATGGGCTTCTTCACTAAATTGATGCCTGGCAGTTCCCTACTCTCGCATGGGGAGACCCCACACTACCATCGGC
>NZ_JAPKIB010000014.1:0-119433 GCF_036759925.1 Kluyvera sp. CHPC 1.2972
CAGACGGTGATAATGAAACCGTAGCCCGGACGAGGCGTTTACGCCGACTCCGGGGAGGATGCACCGCAATAACGTAAATGCAGCAACGGATAAGGTCGCCCATGATCGTCCGTCTCCGACCGACCGGTCACGACAAATCCCATCTTCTGATAGAAACCCACCGCCTGCGCATTCTGCTCGTTTACATCCGTGGTCAGATCGGGAATTAGCGACAGCGCATGTTCAACCAACTTGCGCCCCACGCCGGTTCCTCGTGCATCAGGATCGACAAATAGCGCTTCCAGATGATGCTCAGACAGCAGCATAAACGCCACCGGCACATCATTATCATCTACCGCCACCCAGAGTGGGGCTTCCGGCAGAAATGCCCGTACCTGGACCTCAATATCGGCCCTATCCTGCGCAGAAAGAAAATCATGCGTCGCATCGACCGAACGACACCAAATCGCAATCAGCCGTTCGCCCTCATGGCGCTGTGAACGTCGAATTATCATCATTTTTCTCCTTTTCGAATCGTTTCAACATTCTACCCTATTAGTAATTGAAACTTTCTCACCTTCAACTTGCAGACTCGACATTTAACGGAAATCTGGGTATCGTTAGCTGTCTGGATGTCTAAACGTTTATACGTATGCTGTGAGGTAATAAGGTTATGCCGATTCGGGTGCAGGACGAGCTACCAGCCGTCAATTTCTTGCGTGATGAGAACGTCTTTGTGATGACCACGTCGCGTGCTACGGGTCAGGAAATTCGTCCTTTGAAGGTGCTGATCCTCAACCTGATGCCGAAGAAGATTGAGACAGAAAACCAATTTTTACGCCTTCTGTCAAACTCTCCGCTACAGCTGGATATCCAGCTCCTGCGTATTGATGCACGCGAGTCGCGTAATACACCAACGGAGCATCTTAATAACTTTTACTGCAATTTCGACGACATTCGCGACCAGAACTTCGATGGTTTGATAGTCACTGGTGCGCCGCTTGGGCTGGTAGAATTTAACGACGTTGCCTACTGGCCGCAGATCAAACAGGTGCTCGAGTGGGCCAAAGATCACGTCACGTCGACGCTGTTTGTCTGTTGGGCGGTACAGGCCGCGCTCAATATTCTCTATGGCATTCCTAAGCAAACCCGCAACGACAAGCTCTCCGGCGTTTATGAACACCACATTCTCCATCCGCATGCCCTGCTGACGCGCGGCTTTGACGATAGCTTCCTGGCCCCGCACTCTCGCTATGCCGACTTCCCGGCGCAGCTGATTCGTGACTATACCGACCTGGAAATTCTCGCCGAAACGGAAGGCGGTGACGCCTATCTGTTCGCCAGCAAAGACAAGCGCATCGCCTTTGTTACCGGCCACCCGGAATACGATGCCCATACCCTGGCGAGCGAGTTTTTCCGCGATGTGGATGCCGGTTTAACCCCGGAAGTACCGTATAACTACTTCCCGAAAGATGACCCAAATAACAAACCGCACGCGACCTGGCGCAGCCACGGAAATCTGCTGTTTGCTAACTGGCTCAACTACTACGTCTACCAGATCACACCGTACGATCTGCGGAATATGAACCCTACGCTGGATTGATCCTCTACCTTCCACGATCCTAAAGCGTTTCAGCATTCTCAATCAGGCACCTTCGGGTGCCTTTTTTGTTTCCGAAATAACCCCCAGTACAAAATAAATTTTTATCTTATTACTAATCAATAAGTTGTATTTATTTTAAATTTAAAATGGAAATTGTTTTTGTTTTTTTAATTTTATTGATTAGGATTAAAAGCGTTGAGCGAAAACTACACAACGATCTTCTGCTCAGCTGGCGGGGAAACTATTCGGATCACTCACGAGGAGCTGCACCATGACACAACAGGCCACAACAACCGATGAACTGGCTTTTCTGAAGCCTTCTGGCGCGCAGGAACAGCAGGTTCTGACTGCGGAAGCGGTGGAATTTCTGACCGAACTGGTGATCCGATTTACGCCTAAACGCAACAAGCTGCTGGCTGCACGTATCCAACAGCAGCAGGATATCGACGACGGCAAACTTCCAGGTTTTATTTCGGAAACTGCTTCCATTCGTCAGGGTGACTGGACGGTGCGCGGTATTCCGGCTGATTTGCAGGATCGTCGTGTAGAAATCACCGGGCCGGTTGAGCGCAAAATGGTGATTAACGCAATGAACGCCAACGTCAAAGTGTTCATGGCCGATTTTGAAGACTCCCTCGCGCCGGACTGGAATAAGGTCATTGAAGGTCAGATCAACCTGCGCGATGCCGTTAACGGCACCATCAGCTATACCAACGACGCGGGAAAAATCTACCAGCTCAAGCCCAACCCGGCGGTGCTCATCTGCCGCGTGCGCGGCCTGCACCTGCCAGAAAAACACGTGACATGGCGCGGTGAAGCCATCCCGGGCAGCCTGTTTGATTTCGCACTCTACTTCTTCCACAACTTCCAGGCGTTGCTGGCCAAAGGCAGCGGCCCCTATTTCTATCTGCCGAAAACGCAGGCCTGGCAGGAAGCGGCCTGGTGGAACGAGGTGTTCTGCTTTGCGGAAGACCGCTTTAACCTGCCGCGTGGCACCATCAAAGCCACGCTGCTGATTGAAACGCTGCCGGCGGTTTTCCAGATGGATGAAATTTTACACGCGCTGCGTGACCATATTGTTGGCCTGAACTGTGGCCGCTGGGACTACATCTTCAGCTATATCAAAACCCTGAAGAACCACCCGGACCGCGTCCTGCCGGATCGTCAGGTGGTGACGATGGATAAACCGTTCCTCAGCGCTTACTCGCGTCTGCTGATTAAAACCTGCCACAAGCGTGGCGCCTTCGCCATGGGCGGCATGGCGGCGTTTATCCCAAGCAAAGATGCCGAGCGTAACGCGCAGGTGCTGAATAAGGTGAAAGCGGATAAATCGCTGGAAGCCAATAACGGCCACGACGGCACCTGGGTGGCGCACCCCGGTCTGGCTGATACCGCAATGGCGGTGTTTAACGAGGTGCTGGGTGAGCGTCCAAACCAGTTAACCGTTTCCCGCGCTGACGACGCGCCGATTACCGCTGAAGAACTGCTTTCACCGTGCGACGGCGAGCGTACGGAAGAGGGGATGCGAGCCAACATTCGCGTGGCGGTGCAGTACATCGAAGCCTGGATCTCCGGCAACGGCTGCGTACCGATTTATGGCCTGATGGAAGATGCGGCAACCGCTGAGATCTCCCGTACTTCCATCTGGCAGTGGATCCACCATCAGAAGACGCTGAGCAACGGCAAACCGGTCACCAAACCGCTGTTCCGCCAGATGCTGGCCGAAGAGCTGCTGGTTATCAAAGACGAGCTGGGCGATGCGCGCTTCAGCGGCGGCCGTTTCGATGATGCCGCACGCCTGATGGAGCAGATCACCACCTCCGACGAACTTATCGACTTCTTGACCCTGCCTGGCTACCGCCTGCTGGCGTAATTCACCACATAACAATATGGAGCATCTGCACATGAAAACTCGTACCCAACAAATCGAAGATTTACAAAAAGAGTGGACGCAGCCTCGCTGGGAGGGCATTCGTCGCCCGTACAGCGCGGAAGAAGTGGTGAAACTGCGCGGGTCGGTCAACCCGGAATGTACGCTGGCTCAGCTTGGTGCCGCCAGAATGTGGCGTTTGCTGCACGGTGAATCGAAAAAGGGCTACGTCAACAGCCTTGGCGCGCTGACCGGCGGTCAGGCGCTGCAGCAGGCAAAAGCGGGTATTGAAGCGGTGTACCTGTCTGGCTGGCAGGTGGCGGCAGACGCGAACCTGGCCTCCAGCATGTACCCGGACCAGTCGCTCTACCCGGCGAACTCCGTCCCGGCGGTGGTCGACAGAATCAACAACACCTTCCGCCGTGCGGATCAAATTCAGTGGGCGAACGGTATTGAGCCAAACGACCCGTGCTATGTGGACTATTTCCTGCCGATCGTTGCGGATGCAGAAGCCGGCTTCGGTGGCGTACTGAACGCCTTTGAACTGATGAAGTCGATGATTGCAGCCGGTGCAGCGGCGGTGCACTTCGAAGATCAGCTGGCCTCAGTGAAAAAATGCGGTCACATGGGTGGCAAGGTGCTGGTACCGACTCAGGAAGCGATTCAGAAACTGGTTGCTGCGCGTCTGGCGGCCGATGTGATGGGCGTACCGACCCTGCTGATCGCCCGTACCGATGCGGATGCGGCGGATCTTATCACCTCCGACTGCGACCCGTACGATAGCGACTTTATCACCGGTGAGCGCACCAGCGAAGGCTTCTACCGTACCCATGCGGGCATTGAACAAGCCATTAGCCGCGGCCTGGCGTACGCGCCGTATGCTGACCTGGTATGGTGTGAAACCTCCACCCCGGATCTGGCGCTGGCGAAGCGCTTTGCCGACGCTATCCACGCGAAATACCCAGGCAAGCTGCTGGCCTACAACTGCTCGCCGTCATTCAACTGGCAGAAAAAGCTGGATGATAAAACCATCGCCAGCTTCCAGCAGCAGCTGTCAGATATGGGCTACAAGTACCAGTTCATCACCCTGGCGGGCATCCACAGCATGTGGTTCAACATGTTCGACCTGGCGCACTCTTACGCCCAGGGTGAGGGGATGAAGCACTACGTTGAGAAGGTGCAGCAGGCTGAGTTCGCCGCGGCGAAAGATGGCTACACCTTCGTTTCTCATCAGCAGGAAGTGGGCACCGGCTATTTCGATAATGTCACTACCATTATCCAGGGCGGCACCTCCTCGGTGACCGCGCTGACCGGCTCGACTGAAGAATCGCAGTTCTGATTACTGCCCGGTGGCGCAGCGCTTACCGGGCCTACAACAACATGTAGGCCGGAGAAGCGAACGCGCCATCCGGCATGACTCGGTGCCGGATGGGGAATAATAATGACGCGAGGCCTGGAATTACTGATTGCGCAGACCATTTTGCAGGGATTTGACGCCCAGTACGGGCGTTTTCTGGAAGTCACTTCCGGCGCACAGCAACGGTTTGAACAGGCCGACTGGCATGCGGTTCAGCAGGCGATGAAAAGCCGTATCCATCTGTACGACCACCACGTGGGGTTGGTGGTTGAACAGCTGCGCTGCATTACCGATGGTAAGAGCACCGATGCGGATTTTCTGCTGCGCGTTAAAGCGCAGTACACCCGCCTGCTGCCGGATTACCCGCGCTTTGAAATTGCCGAGAGCTTTTTTAACTCGGTCTATTGTCGATTATTCGATCACCGCTCGCTTAGCCCCGAGCGGTTATTTATTTTCAGCTCGCAGCCGGAGCGCCGCTTCCGCGCCATTCCCCGGCCGCTAGCGAAAGACTTCTTTCCCGAATATGGCTGGGAAGCGGTGATTTTCAAAATGCTCAGCGACCTGCCGCTGCGTCTGCCGTGGCAAAATAAATTCCGCGATGTTGGCTATATCATGGCGCACCTGAGCGAAACGCTGGGCGCTGAGATGCTGCATCGTGCGCATCTGCAAATTGCTAACGAACTGTTTTATCGTAATAAAGCGGCCTGGCTTATCGGTAAGCTCATCACGCCAAACGGTACGCTGCCGTTTTTAATCCCGATTCATCGCACCGATGAAGGGGAGCTTTTCGTCGATACCTGCCTCACCACCACCGAAGAGGCGAGCATCGTCTTTGGTTTCGCGCGTTCCTACTTTATGGTTTATGCCCCGCTGCCTGCCGCCCTGGTAGAGTGGCTGCGGGAGATCCTGCCGGGCAAAACCACCGCCGAACTGTATATGGCGATTGGCTGCCAGAAGCATGCGAAAACCGAAAGCTATCGTGAGTACCTGAACTATATCGCCAGCACCGACGAGCAGTTTATCGAAGCGCCGGGCATTCGCGGGATGGTGATGCTGGTATTTACGCTACCGGGCTTTGACCGGGTGTTTAAGGTGATCAAAGACCGCTTTGCGCCGCAAAAAGAGATGTCTGCCGCTCACGTACGCGCCTGCTACCAGCTGGTAAAAGAGCATGACCGCGTGGGCCGCATGGCGGATACCCAGGAATTTGAAAACTTCGTGCTGGATAAGCAGCAGATTGCGCCCGCGTTAATGGCGCTGTTGTTGCAGGAAGTGCCGGGTAAGATCGTCGATATGGGCGATAAAATTGCGATAAGCCATCTCTATATCGAACGCCGAATGGTGCCGCTGAATATCTGGCTGGAGCGGGTGGACGGTCAACCGCTGCGTGATGCGGTGGAGGAGTACGGCAACGCCATTCGCCAGCTTGCCGCCGCCAATATTTTCCCCGGCGATATGCTGTTTAAAAACTTCGGCGTAACCCGCCACGGCCGCGTGGTGTTCTACGACTACGATGAGATTTGCTATATGACGGAGGTGAACTTCCGCGATATTCCGCCGCCGCGCTACCCGGAAGATGAGCTCGCCAGCGAGCCCTGGTACAGCGTGTCGCCAGGGGATGTCTTCCCGGAAGAGTTCCGCCACTGGCTATGCGCCGACCCGCGTATCGGGCCGCTGTTTGAGGAGATGCACGCCGACCTGCTCAGCGCCGACTACTGGCGCGGCCTGCAGACGCGTATCAAAAATGGGCATGTGGAAGATGTTTATGCCTACCGCCGCAAGCAGAGGTTTTGCATCAGGTTTTCTCCCTCTCCTTGTGGGAGAGGGCCGGGGTGAGGGCATCAGGCCGCACGCAACCCTAACGAATTCCGCCGTACGCCAGCGTCACCTCTTTCGCCGCCTTAATCACCATCGCGCCAAACTCGGTGACCCGGTCGTCGGTAATGCGTGAAATCGGCCCGGAGATGGAGATGGCCGCAAACGGCTCGCGGTGCTCATCGTAAATACACGACGCCACGCAGCGCAGGCCGAGCGCATGCTCTTCATCATCAAACGAATAGCCGCGCTTGCGCGTCTGGGCCAAATCGTCCTTCAGATGCACCGGCGACACCAGCGTGGCGTGGGTGTAAGCGTGTAGCCCCTTACGGTGCAAAAGGCTGGTGACTTCCTCTTCGCTCAACTGAGATAAAAACGCTTTGCCCGCGCCGGAGGCATGCATCGGCAGCTTGCCGCCAATCGGGGCGGACATACGCATCAGCTGCGTACACTGCACCTGGTCGATAATAATCGCCTGATGATCGCTCTTATCAAGCACCGCCAGATTCACCGTCTCGCCGGAGTCTTCCATCAGCTTACGCAGAATCGGGTGCACGATCGCCAGCAGATTACGGCTTTGCAGGAAGCTGCTGCCGACGATAAAGGCGTGTGCGCCCACGGACCAGTGGCCCAGTTCTCCTACCTGACGCACGAACCCCAACTGCTGCATGGTGGTGAGCAGGCGGTGCGTGGTGGAGTTCGGTAGCCCAGCCTGCTGCGCGAGTTCGGTCAGCGCGACGCTGCTATGGGATTCGGCAATCCACTCCAGCAGCTTCAGGCCGCGGGTCAGTGATTGTACCTGGCCAGTTGCGGGGGCAGCGGCAGGGGCGGGTTTTCTACCGCGTTTCGCAGGAACGTTGGCAACCATCGCAACTCCTTTCTGTATCGTGGAAATTGTTTTCGTTTTTATTGATTATAATACAACCGTTCGTATTACTGCTCCGATGAGTCATGTTGAACATGTCTCAAGTAGCAAGTTGTTTCCTTTTCCACCCTCACAGTTTATGCCAGTATGCTTTATTGCCTTTTTATGTCTGGGTTTCGTTGAGCGGTGTCGGGAGTGCTTGTGAGCAGCAAAGTGGAGCAACTGCGTGCGCAGTTAAATGAACGTATTCTGGTTCTGGACGGGGGCATGGGCACCATGATCCAGGGCTATCGTCTGAGCGAGCAGGACTTCCGCGGCGAGCGTTTCGCCGACTGGCCCTGTGACCTGAAGGGAAACAACGACCTGCTGGTGCTCAGCAAGCCGGAGGTGATCGGCGCTATCCATAACGCCTACTTTGAAGCGGGCGCGGATATCATTGAAACCAACACCTTTAACTCCACGACCATCGCCATGGCGGATTACCAGATGGAATCCCTGTCGGCGGAGATTAACTACGCCGCGGCGAAGCTGGCGCGCGCCTGTGCCGACGAATGGACGGCGCGCACGCCGAATAAACCGCGCTACGTCGCGGGCGTGCTTGGCCCAACCAACCGTACTGCGTCTATCTCACCGGACGTCAACGACCCGGCTTACCGTAACGTCACCTTCGATCAGTTGGTGGCTGCCTACCGTGAGTCCACCAAAGCGCTGGTGGAGGGCGGTAGCGACCTGATCCTGATTGAGACCGTCTTCGATACCCTGAACGCCAAAGCGGCGATTTTTGCGGTGAAGGAAGAGTTTGAAGCGCTGGGCGTTGACCTGCCGATCATGATTTCCGGCACCATCACCGACGCCTCCGGGCGTACGCTCTCCGGCCAGACCACCGAAGCATTCTACAACTCCCTGCGTCACGCTGACGCCCTGACCTTCGGCCTCAACTGTGCGTTAGGCCCGGATGAACTGCGCCAGTACGTACAGGAGCTGTCGCGCATTGCGGAATGCTACGTGACCGCGCACCCGAACGCCGGTCTGCCGAACGCCTTCGGCGAGTACGACCTCGATGCCGACACGATGGCCGCCCAGATTCAGGAATGGGCGCAGGCGGGCTTCCTCAACGTGGTCGGCGGCTGCTGCGGCACCACGCCAGAACACATTGCGGCGATGAGCCGCGCCGTCGAAGGTTTACCGCCGCGCAAGCTGCCGGATCTGCCGGTTGCTTGCCGTCTGTCAGGCCTTGAGCCGCTGAACATCGGCGACGACAGCCTGTTTGTCAACGTCGGTGAACGTACCAACGTCACCGGTTCGGCGAAATTTAAGCGCCTGATCAAAGAAGAGAAATACAACGAAGCGCTGGACGTGGCCCGCCAGCAGGTGGAAAGCGGCGCGCAGATCATCGACATCAACATGGATGAAGGGATGCTCGACGCCGAAGCGGCGATGGTGCGTTTCCTCAACCTGATTGCCGGTGAGCCGGATATTGCCCGCGTACCGATCATGATCGACTCTTCCAAATGGGAGGTTATCGAAAAAGGGCTGAAGTGCATCCAGGGCAAGGGCATCGTCAACTCCATCTCGATGAAAGAGGGCGTTGAGCCGTTTATCGCACACGCGAAAAAGGTGCGTCGCTACGGCGCGGCGATGGTGGTGATGGCCTTTGATGAAGTGGGTCAGGCCGACACCCGCGAACGCAAAATTGAGATTTGCCGCCGCGCCTACAACATTCTGACCCAAGAGGTGGACTTCCCGCCGGAAGACATCATCTTTGACCCGAATATCTTCGCCGTGGCTACCGGCATTGAAGAGCACAACAACTATGCGCAGGACTTTATCGGTGCCTGCGAAGACATCAAACGCGAACTGCCACACGCGCTGATCTCCGGCGGTGTATCTAACGTATCGTTCTCGTTCCGCGGCAACGACCCGGTACGTGAAGCGATCCACGCGGTGTTCCTCTACTACGCCATCCGTAACGGCATGGACATGGGGATCGTCAACGCTGGTCAGCTGGCGATTTATGACGACCTGCCGGCCGAGCTGCGCGATGCGGTAGAAGACGTGATCCTCAACCGTCGCGACGACGGCACTGAGCGTCTGCTGGAGCTGGCCGAAAAATATCGCGGCAGCAAAACCGACGAGACCGCCAACGCGCAACAGGCTGAATGGCGCAGTTGGGACGTGAAAAAGCGTCTCGAATACTCGCTGGTGAAAGGCATTACCGAATTTATCGAACTCGACACTGAAGAGGCCCGCCAACAGGCCACGCGCCCAATTGAGGTTATCGAAGGGCCGTTAATGGACGGCATGAACGTGGTCGGCGACCTGTTCGGCGAGGGCAAAATGTTCCTGCCGCAGGTGGTGAAATCGGCCCGCGTGATGAAGCAGGCGGTGGCCTATCTCGAACCGTACATTGAAGCCAGCAAAGAGAAAGGCTCCAGTAACGGCAAGATGGTTATCGCAACCGTGAAGGGCGACGTACACGACATCGGCAAAAACATCGTTGGCGTGGTGCTGCAGTGTAATAACTACGAAATCATCGACCTCGGCGTGATGGTGCCGGCGGATAAAATCCTCAAAACTGCCAAAGAGGTGAATGCGGATCTGATTGGCCTCTCTGGCCTGATTACCCCATCGCTGGATGAAATGGTCAACGTGGCAAAAGAGATGGAGCGTCAGGGCTTTACCATTCCGCTGCTGATTGGCGGCGCGACCACCTCAAAAGCGCATACCGCGGTGAAAATCGAGCAGAACTACAGCGGCCCAACGGTCTATGTACAGAACGCCTCGCGCACCGTTGGCGTTGTCGCGGCGTTGCTCTCGGATACTCAGCACGACGACTTTGTTGCTCGTACGCGTAAAGAGTACGAAACCGTGCGTATTCAGCACGGGCGTAAGAAACCACGCACGCCGCCGGTGACGCTGGCTGCGGCGCGTGAAAACGATCTGGCGTTCGACTGGGAAAACTACACCCCGCCGGTGGCGCATCGACTGGGCGTGCAGGAAGTCGAAGCCAGCATCGAAACGCTACGTAACTACATCGACTGGACGCCGTTCTTTATGACCTGGTCGCTGGCCGGGAAGTATCCGCGCATTCTCGAAGATGAAGTGGTGGGGGAAGAGGCGAAGCGCCTGTTCAAAGATGCCAACGACATGCTGGATATGCTGAGTGCGGAGAAATCCCTCAACCCCCGTGGCGTCGTCGGGCTGTTCCCGGCCAACCGCGTGGGTGACGATGTGGAAATCTATCGCGACGAAACGCGCACCCACGTGCTGACCGTCAGCCGTCATCTGCGTCAGCAAACGGAGAAAGTCGGCTTTGCTAACTACTGCCTGTCTGACTTTGTGGCGCCGAAAACCTCCGGCAAAGCGGACTACATCGGTGCCTTCGCGGTAACCGGTGGTCTGGAAGAAGATGCTCTGGCCGATGCGTTTGAAGCGCAGCACGATGATTACAACAAGATCATGGTGAAGGCGATTTCTGACCGTCTGGCGGAAGCCTTCGCCGAGTATCTGCATGAGCGCGTGCGTAAGGTTTACTGGGGCTATGCGCCGAATGAAAACCTGAGCAACGAAGAGCTGATCCGCGAAAACTACCAGGGGATTCGCCCGGCACCGGGCTACCCGGCCTGCCCGGAACATACCGAGAAGGGCACCATCTGGGAGCTGCTGGACGTGGAAACCCACACCGGCATGAAGCTGACCGAATCCTTCGCCATGTGGCCAGGCGCGTCGGTCTCCGGTTGGTACTTCAGCCACCCGGACAGCAAGTACTACGCGGTGGCGCAGATCCAGCGCGACCAGGTTGAGGATTACGCCTTCCGTAAAGGGATGAGCGTGGCGGAAGTGGAGCGCTGGCTGGCGCCGAACCTCGGCTACGATGCCGACTGATTCACAAAACCGTCATCTTTCCTTACAACTAACAGGGCGCTCTTAGGGCGCCCTGTCTCTTTATTGTGCGTAAACCCTTATACTGAAAGAAGGCTCACGCGCGCTGTACACCTTTTCCGGCCAGCATAGGGATGATTTGTCGGCCTGATAAGCGCAGCGCCAACAGGCATATGAGCCTCAGGAACCCATAACAATAAGGAGAAAATGATTCCGTGTTAACTCTGCTGCACCTGCTTTCTGCCGTCTCGCTGTTGGTGTGGGGCACCCATATCGTGCGTACTGGCGTGATGCGCGTCTTCGGCGCGCGCCTGCGTACCGTGCTCAGCCGCAGCGTCGAGAAAAAACCGCTCGCCTTCTGCGCGGGTATTGGTGTTACCGCGCTGGTCCAGAGCAGTAATGCCACCACTATGCTGGTGACCTCCTTTGTCGCGCAGGATCTGGTCGCCCTGACGCCTGCGCTGGTGATTGTGCTGGGCGCCGACGTGGGGACCGCGCTGATGGCGCGTATCCTGACCTTCGATCTGTCGTGGCTGTCGCCGCTGCTGATATTTATCGGCGTAGCCTTTTTCCTTGGCCGCAAGCAGACCCGCGAAGGGCAGCTTGGCCGCGTCGGGATTGGCCTGGGGCTTATCCTGCTGGCGCTGGAATTAATTGTTCAGGCGGTCAGACCGATTACCGAAGCCAACGGCGTACAGGTGATTTTTGCCTCGCTGACCGGCGATATTCTGCTGGATGCCCTGATTGGTGCGGTGTTTGCCATCATCAGTTACTCCAGCCTGGCGGCGGTACTGCTGACGGCGACGCTGACCACCGCAGGGATTATCTCTTTCCCGGTGGCGCTGTGCCTGGTGATTGGCGCCAACCTGGGCTCTGGCCTGCTGGCGATGCTCAACAACAGCGCCGCGAACGCCGCTGCCCGCCGCGTGGCGCTGGGAAGCCTGCTGTTCAAGCTGGTGGGCAGCCTGATCATTCTGCCGTTCGTCCACATGTTGGCCGACGTGATGCACAAGCTGCCGCTGCCGGAGTCCGAGTTGGTTATCTACTTCCACGTCTTCTACAACCTGATTCGCTGCCTGGCGATGGTACCGTTCGCCGAGCCGATGGCGCGACTCTGTAAGCGTCTGATTCGCGATGAACCGGAGCTGGACGCCAACCTCAAGCCGAAGCACCTGGACGTGACCGCGCTGGATACCCCAACGCTAGCGCTGGCTAATGCTGCCCGAGAAACGCTACGCATCGGTGATGCCACTGAGCAGATGCTGGATGGGTTAAAGAAGGTGATGCACGGCGAGCCGCGTGAAGAGAAAAACCTGCGTAAGCAGGCGGATGATATCAATGTGCTCTACACCGCCATCAAGCTCTATCTGGCGCGAATGCCGAAAGATGAGCTGGCGGAAGAGGAGTCCCGCCGCTGGGCGGAGATTATCGAAATGTCGCTTAACCTCGAACAGGCTTCGGACATTATCGAGCGCATGGGCAGCGAGATTGCCGACAAATCGCTGGCTGCGCGCCGTGCCTTCTCGGTTGAGGGGTTAAAAGAGCTGGAGGCGTTGTATGAGCTGTTGTTAAGTAACCTGCAGCTGGCGATGTCAGTGTTCTTCGCCGGTGACGTCACCAGCGCCCGTCGCCTGCGTCGCAGCAAGCACCGGTTCCGTATTCTGAACCGCCGCTACGCGCACGCGCACGTCGACCGCCTGCACCAGCAGAACGTGCAGAGTATTGAAACCAGTACTCTGCACCTGGCGTTGCTGGGTGACATGCTGCGCCTGAACTCACTATTCTGCTCCGTTGCCTACAGCGTGCTGGAGCAGCCGGATGAAGACGACGACCGCGACGATTACTAGCGCAACCCCGGCGTCGCTGCGCTCGGCCGGGCTACCTTGATGATACGTAGCCCGGGCGAGGCGTTTACGCCGACCCCGGGTTTACGGCTCAGAAGCGATGCCCTTCCTCCAGCGCCACTGCCTCTTCGCCCGCTCTGAACACATAGGTCGTACGCGGCCCGCCAAGCGTCGCTTCCCCGTTTGCCACCTGAATCCAGTTGCCTTCCGGCAGACCAATCACCGTTAATTCCGGCGCCACGACCAACAGTTCGCGAATACGCTGCTCGCGGGTTTCGCCTTTATGGCCTTCCGGCAGCGCGTTGGTGAAGTGCGGGTTAATCTGCAGCGGGAACAGCCCCAGCGCATCAAACCCTTTCGGATCGACAATCGGCATATCGTTGGTGGTACGGATGGTCTGGCAGGCGAGGTTCGCGCCCGCGCTCCAGCCTACGTACAGCGCACCGCGCTTCACTACGTCGACAATCGGTGCCAGCAGCCCGCGCTCGCGGCTCTCTTTCAGCAGCTGGAAGGTGTTGCCGCCGCCGACGATAATCACCTCGGCATTTTCAATCGCGGAAATAGGATCTGCCACGCTATGGATACCGGTGACCGTCACGCCCAGCGGCGCCAGAACGGCGGCGGTTTTTGCCGTGTACTCGTCCCAGGTCTGCGTCACGCCTGCAAACGGCAGAAACACCGCGCGACGGCGGCCGTTCAACTGTCCGGCAATCAGCGGCAGCGCGTGTTCCAGCCAGGCTTTACCTGGCAGCGTTGAGTTACTCAGCAGAAGTAAGTCCATCATTTCTCCTATTTATCAGAAAATTATCGAGCAGGGCAGCATGTTATCACCCTGCGTCAGGCTGCTTGCTGATGTAGTTCACGATGTTGCAGTCGATACTCTGGAAGCGTGCTCGCAGGAACGATAAGTGTGGCATGACAGATGGTGTTGCGGCGTTTATTTTTCACCCTCAACGCTAAAGAGTAAGGAATAGAAAATGCTCGCTTATTACGCTAACCTGAGACAAATTATGCGCATTACTATGGGGGTGCTTATGCGCACGTCTTCTGGTGTAAAAAAATCCGTCAACGTCTCTCTGGCACCTGAAATTCTGGAGGAGGCGCGTAAACTCAAAATCAATTTGTCTGCGGTACTCACGGAAGCCTTGCTGGAAAAATTTCGCGAAAGCCATCGAGACGCGTGGCTACGAGAGAATAAAAAAGCGATTGAGTCCGTCAACCAATGGGTGGATGAAAACGGTTCGTTCAGCGACTTTCAAAGGCCATTTTGATGGACCAGTATTGCGCCTATGAAAATCAGGGGAGTGGGAAACAGGCCTATCCCTACTTAATTAATCTACAGCATCCCGTTGCGAACGTTTTAAAGCATGTCCTCGTTGCGCCCGCGATGGCATTGAGCCAGCTTCCGGGAGGAATTCCTCCGGCTAAAGTCTGCCCTGTCGTCACTATTTGTGGGCACTCCTATGTGGTGATGACGCATATGATGGCGGGGATACCGGCGAAAGAGTTGGGGGAGTGCGTGGCCGATTTACAGCAGGAACGCGTTGCGCTCTGTAATGCGGTAGATTTTATCCTAAGCGGCTATTAGCGCGCCCGCGAAGGCGCGCAGAATGGATGCGCTTACCCCGCTCTGGCAAACGCCGCTGCTTCGGCAACCAGCGCATCGTCCGGCCGCACCCCGGTGTACATCACAAACTGCTCCACTGCCTGCAGAGCAATCACTTCAGCACCGCTGATGGTCTTTTTCCCCAGGCGCTGGGCGAGCTGAATCACCGGCGTTTCCGGCGGCAGGGCCACCACGTCAAACACCACGCTGGCGCGTGCCACCATCGCTTCACTAAAGGCAAGCTGCTCGCTCTCTTTACCGCCCGCCATGCCGATAGGCGTGACGTTAACCAGAATATCAATACCGTCAGCGTCCGGCCGTGCCTGCCACTGGAAGCCGTACTGTTTTGCCAGTGCGGTGCCGTTGGCTTCATTGCGAGCGGCGATAATCACGTCGCTAAAGCCTGCGTCGCGGAAGGCGGCAATCACCGCTTTACCCATCCCGCCGCTGCCCTGAATCATCACGCGGGCGGAGGTATCAAGCTGGTGGCTGGTAATCAGGCTTTTTACCGCGATGTAGTCGGTGTTAAACCCGGTCAGATGGCCGTTATCATTGACGATGGTGTTGACGGAGTCGATGACCCTGGCTGACGGATCGATAGCATCCAGAAACGCCATGCAGCTCTCTTTAAACGGCATCGACACCGCGCAGCCGCGGATACCCAGCGCGCGAACGCCTTTCACTGCCGCCTCAATATCCTGCGTGGTAAAGGCTTTATAGATAAAATTCAGCCCCAGTTTTTCATACAGATAGTTATGAAAGCGCGTGCCAAAGTTGCCGGGGCGGCCGGCAAGCGACATGCACAGCTGGGTATCGCGGTTAATCATGGTCATGTCCTCGTTAATGTTTTACTGCACTAAATATTCTGCGGTGGCCCGGTCGGTGACCAGCGCGTTGATATGCTGCCCGCGCAGCGCGCCAAGGATAGCGGCATGTTTCTCTTCACCGCTTGCCAGGCCGATGACATAGCGGGCATGCTTTAAGCCCTTGAGCTCAATGGAGAGCGTTTTGTCCTGCATCGCGGTGGCAACGGGCGTGCCGTCAACGGCAAAAAAGCGCGAGCAGATGTCTCCTGCCACCTGAAGCGCCTCCAGCTCATCGCTTTGCGCATTACCGTAAAATGCTTGCCAGTTGGCCGCATGACGAATAGCGGGGGAGCCGATGCCAACCAGCGCGATGTCCAGACGCCGCCAGTACTCGGCCAGCGTCTGAAAATGCTGGGATTGCATGATGCCCTGGCGAATCAGCGGGTTATCCAGCAAAGCCGGGAAGTCTGCGAGATACGACTCGCCCTTTAACCGCGTGGCGGCGCTGTAGGTTAGGGTGTTGACGTGGTAGCGGCTTGGAAGCTTGCCAGAGGGTCCGCCAACGATAGGCACGCACACCAGCGGGCGAGGCTGACTGGACTGCGGTAACGCCTCGACCAGCGCGCTGACCGCGCGTCCCCAGCCGAATCCAATCACGACGTTGGGCGACAGCAGCCGTTCAAACAGCTGCGCGCCGTAAATTCCTGTCTCGCTCTCTTGTGGCGCCACGACGGCCTCTTTCAGACCAAATTTCTGCTTCAGCCGTTCTTCCAGCCACAAACCATCGTTGTAGTCATAGTTGATGGCGATGGTCACGACGCCCAGCTCGCGCCCGCGCTTGAGCAGGCGGCTAATGGTGGTGCGATAAATCCCCAACTGGTTGGCGATTTGCGCCTGCGTCATCTCCTGCTCGTAATAAAGTTGGGCAATTTTCACGATCAGACGGATATCGTCGCTGTTTTCCATCGAAGTGACTGACTCCTGCACATATGTGCAAAACGTAAAAACGGATTCTCGATCTGGTATAACGCCGTCATGTCGGGAGTTCAAGCGTATTTATGGGAAAGCCGTTGGTCATAGGTATGCACTTTTGTGCAGAAATGGCGTGATGAAAACAATGATTTGTCGCGGACTATTTTTTCTCACCCGAAAGGTAGGGTATATTTCGCTTTTACAGGAGAATTTATGCTGCCAGACTCATCCACCCGATTAAATAAATACATCAGCGAAAGCGGCATCTGCTCGCGTCGCGAAGCGGATCGCTTTATCGAACAAGGCAACGTCTTTATCAACGGTAAGCGCGCCACCATTGGCGATCAGGTTGTACCGGGCGACGTTGTGAAGGTTAACGGTCGATTGATTGAGCCGCGGGAAGCGGATGATCTGGTGCTGATTGCGCTGAACAAACCCGTCGGTATCGTCAGTACCACCGAAGACGGCGAGCGCGACAACATTGTGGATTTCGTTAACCACAGTAAGCGTATCTTCCCGATTGGCCGTCTGGATAAAGACTCCCAGGGGCTGATTTTCCTCACCAACCACGGCGACCTGGTGAACAAGATCCTGCGTGCCGGCAACGACCATGAAAAAGAGTATCTGGTCACCGTCGACAAGCCGGTTACCGATGAGTTTATTCGGGGGATGGGCGCGGGCGTACCGATTCTGGGCACCGTCACTAAGAAGTGTAAAGTCCGCAAAGAGGCACCGTTCGTCTTCCGTATTACCCTGGTGCAGGGCTTAAACCGTCAGATTCGTCGTATGTGTGAGCACTTCGGTTTCGAAGTCACCAAGCTGGAACGTACGCGCATTATGAACGTCAGCCTGACGGGAATTCCGCTGGGTGAGTGGCGTGACCTGACCGATGACGAGCTGGTGGATTTGTTCAAGTTGATTGAAAACTCGTCTTCCGAAGCTAAGCCGAAGGTGAAGGCCAAGCCGAAAACCGCCGGTATCAAGCGCCCGGTGGTGAAGATGGAAAAGACCAACGAGAAGCCAGCGCGCCCGGCGGGGAACGGAAACGGTAAACGTTTCACCGCGCCGGGACGTAAAAAGAAAGGCCGTTAACGCCTGCCGCGCGTCGGGGTACTTGCCGACCACGAAAACGAACTTTCGGTATCCGGTTTATAAGCCTGCTGTTTCTTCACCTGGCGGGCTTTCTTCGCTTCGGCTTCGCGCTGAACCATCAGCTTATCGATGTACTCCTTTTTCACGCTATTGGTTTCCGCGTTGGTCAGCGGACGGCCATGCGCAATGCGCGCGCGGTCGAGCAGGGTTTTCAGTTCACGCTGCTCGCGCTCGGTCATCTCTTTTTGCGTAATGCGGGGGAGTGCCATAAGGGTTGCCCTCAATCGGATAGTTAACCCAGTGTACGGCAAAGGGGCATATCTTTGTAGCCCGGCCAAGCAAAGCGCCGCCGGGGCGGCTCTGAGCTATCCCGGCGGCGCTTTGCCTGGCCGGGCTACGAGTTTATTTTTGCGTTGTCTGCTTGATAGGCTTCCCTGACCAATACCCCGCCAGCAGTGACCCAGACAGGTTATGCCATACGGAGAACAGCGCGCCCGGCAGCGCAGCCAGTGGCCCGAAGTAGATTTTCCCCAACGCCGCGGCAAGCCCGGAGTTCTGCATGCCGACCTCAATGGCCAGCGTGCGGCAGGTCGACTCATCAAAACCAAACAGACGCCCGCCCCAGTAACCGCCGAGCAGGCCGATGGTGTTGTGCAGAATAACCGCGATAATCACCATAAAGCCCACGGAAGCGATATGCGACGCGGAACCGGCGACCACCGCGCTGATAATCGCCAGAATGCAGACCATCGAAAACGCTGGTAGATAAGGCTCTACTGCTTTCACCACGCGTGGGAACAGGTGGTGGATAACCAGACCCATAGCAATCGGGATCACCACAATCTGCAGAATGCTAAGAAGCATACCCATCACATCGACCTGAATATGCGCATCGACGTACAGGCGGGTCAGCAGCGGCGTGGCAACGACGCCAACCAGCGTGGAGACGGACGAGATGGTGACCGACAGCGCCACATCGCCCTTCGCCAGAAAGATCATCACGTTCGACGCGGTTCCGCTGGCCACGCTACCCACCAGCACCATCCCGGCGGACAGCTCCGGCGGCATATGGAAGGCCAGCGCCAGCAGCCAGGCGGCGAGCGGCATCACCAGATAGTGCAGGAAAATTCCCGCAGCGACCGGCGCAGGTCGTGACAGTACGCGTTTAAAATCGTCCACCTTTAGATGCACGCCCATGCCGAACATAATCAGCATCAGCAGCGAGGGAACCAGCGGCCCGATGGGCGTGAAGGTGGCGGGAGTGAAGTAGGCAATAACAGAGAGCAGCAGTGCCCATAACGGGAACAGCCGGGTGATTACGGGGAGCATGTTGTATTCCTTGCGATATATTGGTGTTGTGTTTTTATAAAAAAAAGCCGGGTTCGAGCCCGGCTATAGTTATTGTTTATCGCGTGGTGAAATATTATTCAAACAAATTATGATGAAGTTTCTGCACCACCTGCTCGGCTTCCGCGCCCGGTACCAGGAAGCACAGGTTATAGCTGGACGCGCCATAGCAAATCATGCGGATGTTGAACGGCTCCAGCACGCCAAACACCTCTTTGCCCACGCCGCAGGCTTTCGACAGGTTATTACCAATCAACGCCACCAGCGCCAGATTCTCTTCTACTTCGACGCGGCACAGCGCCGACAGCTCCATCAGTAATGACTGCGTCAGCAGGGTATCGCCGGTAGAGGTGGAACCGGTGGTATCCAGCGTCAGCGCAACACTCACTTCAGAGGTGGTGATCAGATCGACAGAGATGCTGTGGCGCGCCAGAATGCCGAACACTTCCGCCAGGAAGCCACGGGAGTGCAGCATGTTCAGGCTGTGCAGGGTCAGCAGGGTCTGCTTGCGGCGCAGCGCCAGCGCACGGAACAGCGGCGGATTAGCGGTTTTGTTGCACACCATCGTGCCGCCAGCTTTCGGGTCCTTGCTGGAGCCGACGAACACCGGAATGTCGCTGCGAACGGCAGGCAGCAGGGTGGCCGGGTGCAGAACTTTCGCGCCAAAGGTCGCCAGTTCAGCGGCCTCTTCAAAAGCGATTTCATCAATACGTTTTGCCGCTGGCACCACTCGCGGGTCGGTGGTGTAGATGCCCGGCACGTCAGTCCAGATATCGACGCGGGTCGCATGCAGCGCTTCGCCCAGCAGCGCAGCGGTATAGTCGCTGCCGCCACGGCCAAGCGTGGTGGTACGGCCTTTGCCTTCGCTACCGATAAAGCCCTGGGTGATCACCAGACCCTCTTCGAGACGCGGGGCCAACTGTTGTGTTGCCAGTTCGGCCAGTGCGGCAACGTCCGGCTCAGCGCGGCCAAAGCGGTCGCTGGTGCGCATCACTTTACGTACGTCAAACCACTGCGCCTGCACGTGGCGTTCACGCAGAATTTCAACAAACAGCAGGGTGGACATCAATTCGCCGTGGCTGACCAGTTCATCGGTCAGGGCGGTGGAGGTTGCCAGAGCAGCGGCTTCTGCCAACGTGCCGAGGTTTTCCAGCAGGCGTTCGATTTCATCACGGATAACGGCAGGGTTTGCCAGACGTTCAAGCACGGCATACTGAATGGCGCGAATGGCTTCCAGTTTGGCCTGGCGGTCGGCGGGCTCCAGCCCTTCGGCGAGGGCAACCAACAGGTTGGTGACGCCCGCCGAAGCAGACAGCACAACAACGCGTACGCTGGCGTCGGAGAGCACCACATCGGCGCTACGGTTCATGGCGTCAAAATCGGCCACGCTGGTGCCACCAAATTTGGCGACGACTAATGCTGTCATAATAACCTCGTGTCAGGGGAGGCCTGGTTTAAATAAACCGGACCAAATTATTCAGCCTTGGCACAAGGGAAGAGCGAAAGACGGGTGGGCGCAGAGCGATAAACAACTACGATTTCACCCAGAAGTGCTCCACCACTTGCGAAACGCCCGACTGCGAACGTTTCTGGTGACAACCCAGGGGATTCAGCCCCTGCAGCCGATGGTGAACGCAACCTGTTGTTCACGCATCTCGGCGTTGCTCCCCCTCAGGTGTTTTCACAGGATTGGTTCCTCCCACACCCTTTACCTGGGCAACGCGCCTCTTCTGGCCTGCGCATGCGCAGGTAGTACGTTTATAAATAAAGGGTTAGCGGGTACCTTGTCAACGCTGGGGTTATGCGGATTTTTCATGCAGCTTGCCCCCGCAGTAATAGGGCTTATGAAGGCTATACTTTTGTCTGTTTTCTGCGCGATTTTGTCGCCTGGAGGGGGGATAACATTAAAACCATCACAATTTTTTGTGACAGGCGCTACAATCGAGGGCAGTTTGATTCTTAAATCAGAAGGGTATTGCTAATGAAAAACATCAACCCAACGCAGACCGCTGCGTGGCAGGCACTACAGAAACACTTCGATGCAATGAAGGACGTGACCATTGCGGAACTGTTCGCTAAAGATGGCGACCGTTTTAGCAAGTTTTCCGCCACCTTCGACGATCAGATGCTGGTCGATTTCTCCAAAAACCGTATTACCGAAGAGACCCTGGCAAAACTGCTGGATCTGGCCAAAGAGACCGATCTGAGCGGTGCGATTAAGTCCATGTTCTCCGGCGAGAAAATCAACCGCACCGAAGACCGCGCCGTGCTGCACGTGGCGCTGCGTAACCGTAGCAATACCCCGATTATCGTTGATGGCAAAGACGTGATGCCGGAAGTGAACGCGGTGCTGGAGAAGATGAAAGCCTTCTCTGAAGCGATCATCTCCGGTCAGTGGAAAGGCTATACCGGCAAATCCATCACTGACGTGGTGAACATCGGTATCGGCGGCTCCGACCTCGGCCCATTCATGGTGACCGAAGCGCTGCGTCCGTACAAAAACCATCTGAACATGCACTTCGTCTCTAACGTCGATGGTACCCACATCGCCGAAGCGCTGAAGAACCTGAACCCGGAAACCACGCTGTTCCTGGTGGCGTCTAAAACCTTCACTACTCAGGAAACGATGACCAACGCCCACAGCGCGCGCGACTGGTTCCTGGCAAGCGCGGGCGACCAGAAGCACGTAGCGAAACACTTCGCGGCGCTGTCTACCAACGGTAAAGCGGTGTCCGAGTTCGGTATCGATACGGCTAACATGTTCGAGTTCTGGGACTGGGTTGGCGGCCGTTACTCTCTGTGGTCCGCGATTGGCCTGTCTATCATCCTGTCCGTAGGCTACGACAACTTCGTTGAACTGCTTTCCGGCGCACACGCGATGGATAAGCACTTCTCCACCACCCCGGCGGAGAAAAACCTGCCGGTGCTGCTGGCGCTGATCGGCATCTGGTACAACAATTTTTACGGTACCGAAACTGAAGCGATTCTGCCGTACGACCAGTATATGCACCGTTTTGCCGCGTACTTCCAGCAGGGCAACATGGAGTCCAACGGTAAGTACGTTGACCGTAACGGCAACAAAGTTGAACACCAGACTGGCCCAATTATCTGGGGCGAGCCGGGCACCAACGGCCAGCACGCGTTCTATCAGCTTATCCACCAGGGCACCAAAATCGTACCGTGCGATTTCATCGCCCCGGCCATCACCCACAACCCGCTGACCGACCACCATCCGAAGCTGCTGTCTAACTTCTTCGCTCAGACCGAAGCGCTGGCGTTTGGTAAATCTCGTGAAGTGGTTGAGCAGGAATACCGTGACCAGGGTAAAGATCCAGCCACCCTGGACTACGTGGTACCGTTCAAAGTGTTCGAAGGCAACCGTCCAACCAACTCCATCCTGCTGCGCGAAATTACCCCGTACAGCCTGGGTGCGCTGATTGCCCTGTACGAGCACAAAATCTTCACTCAGGGTGCAATCCTGAATATTTTCACCTTCGACCAGTGGGGCGTAGAGCTGGGTAAACAGCTGGCTAACCGCATTCTGCCGGAGCTGAACGATGATAAAGCCATCGACAGCCACGATAGCTCCACCAACGGTCTGATCAACCGTTATAAATCCTGGCGCGCGTAAGGTTATATATTCTCAATGCCGGCGTAATGCCGGCATTTTTTTGTCAGATAATTCCGTATATCTCTGTTTTTTTAATTATATTGATGTTGAGTATAATCCTAAATATCACCTATCCCTGATGTGTGTTTCGGATTAACCGTATATTGCTATTCTTGCATCAATAATTAACTTACTGTTATTTATTGATATTTTATTTTATTAAATTCATTTTCATATTTTCTGAAAAAACCTTCCCCTATTTCCTATCACCGAATTCCGTTCATTTGGTTGTGTATACTCGATAGCGCCTGAATATTTTCGGGTACATCTCCATTCATCTAATGAAGGGAATACGTATGAAGAAAATCCTCTATGGCATTTTTGCCATATCGGCGTTTGCTGCGGCAAGCGTCAGCGCGGCACCTATTGAAACGGGTGAAGCGGCTGGTGCAGCAGCAACGTCCGTGTCGGCCGGGAGTTCAACCGCCACCAGCGCCAGCACCGTAGGTTCTGCGGTCGGTATGGCGCTAGCAGCGGCTGGCGGCGATGGTTCCAACACCGGGACCACCACCACGACCAGTACGACAACGACCACCCGTACTCAATAAAAACGGTACGTTAATCCTAACCACACTTCGGTGTGGTTATTTTGCCCCTGGAGAAACGTCGTGAAGCGACTCGTTATTCCCCTTATTTGCCTGTTGCTTCAGGCGTGTTCACCCAGCACTAAGGGGCTGGGAAAATCGCTTTGGGAAAGCGTATCTGGCGCGTCGGGCGTTCAGCTCACTGACGACGAAATTCAGACCATGCCGTACGCCAGCCAATATATGCAGCTTAACGGCGGCCCACAGATTTTTGTCGTGCTGGCGTACGCCGAAAACGGCCAACTGAAATGGCTAACGCAGGACCGGGCGATGCTGGTTACCCAGCACGGTCGTCTGGTGAAAACGCAGCTGGGGGGCGATAACCTGCTCACGGTGAATAACCTCGGCAACGATCCGCTGGTTCACCCTAACCAGATAACTGATGGTGCGCGTTGGACGCGGACGATGGGTTGGACCGAGCACCAGCAGGTGCGCTATGCCACCGCCACGTCGACCTTCCACTGGGATGGTAACGACACGCTGACAATGGCAGGCCAGAACACCGCCGTACGCGTGCTGGAAGAAGAGGTCACGACCTCTGAAGCAAGCTGGCGTAACCGCTACTGGGTCGACAGCGAAGGGCAAATTCGCCAGTCGGAACAGTACCTCGGCGCGGGGACGTTCCCGGTGAAAACCACGCTTATCAAGGCGGCGAAATCATGAAGAAACCGTTAATTATTGCTGCCATGCTAAGCGCTATCTCTTCTGCCGCCCTGGCCGCAGGCACCGTTGAGGTGCACATGGCGGGTGTTGAAAAGCCTCTGACGTTAACCCACGCCGAACGGCTGGCCGACCTGGTCGACCAGCCGACGTTGATGGGTGGCTGGTGGCCTGGTGCGGTCATCACTTCGCCTCAGGCCATGGCGAAGGCCGAACGTGACCATCAGACGCTGCTGGCAGAACTTGCGGCCCTTGCGGCGGATGAGGGCGGCAGCGAGGCGGGAGCGATTAATGCCCTGCGCAACCAACTGCAGGCCATCCCGGTGACCGGACGCTTACTGGTACCGCTGGACCCTGACACCGTGCGGGTTCACAACAAAAATAATCCGCCCCTCGAAGGAGACTACACCCTGTGGCTTGGACGTGAACCTTCCACCATTACGCTCGTGGGGCTAGTGGATAAACCGGGAAAAATTCCCTTCACGCCGGGGCGTGACGCCGCGAGCTACCTTGACGGTATCAACCTGCTCAGCGGTGCGGATCGCAGCTACGCCTGGGTGATTTACCCTGACGGACGCACGCAAAAAGCGCCGGTAGCGTACTGGAATAAACGGCACATCGAACCGATGCCCGGCAGCATCCTGTTTGTCGGCTTTGCCGACGCACTGTGGACGAATAAGTATGAGGCGCTGAACGCTGAGATCCTTCGCTCCCTGGCGCAGCGGAGACCTGAATAATGAAAAAAGCCTGTCTTTATAGCCTGCTGGCCCTGTCGGTCAGCGCGGCGTGTCATGCGGAGACTTACCCCGCACCGATTGGCCCCTCGCAGTCAGACTTTGGCGGCGTTGGCCTGCTGCAAACCCCGACGGCGCGTATGGCACGCGAGGGGGAGTTCAGCCTGAACTATCGCGATAACGATCAGTACCGCTACTACTCCGCCTCTGCTCAACTTTTCCCGTGGCTGGAAACCACGCTGCGCTATACCGACGTGCGTACCAAAGCGTACAGCAGCGTGGAGGGCTTCTCCGGCTCGCAAACCTATAAAGATAAAGCCTTCGACGTGAAGCTGCGTCTGTGGGAAGAGAGCTACTGGATGCCGCAGGTGGCGGTTGGCGCGCGCGATATCGGCGGTACCGGCCTGTTTGACTCGGAATATATCGTCGCCAGCAAAGCCTGGGGACCGTTTGACTTTACCCTCGGCTTAGGCTGGGGCTATCTCGGCACCAGCGGCAACGCCACCAACCCGTTCTGCTCTTACAGCGACAAATACTGCTATCGCGATAACAGCTATCGTAAAGCGGGCTCGGTCGACGGCAGCCAGATGTTCCACGGCCCGGCGGCTTACTTTGGCGGTATTGAGTACCAGACGCCGTGGCAGCCGCTGCGCCTGAAGCTGGAGTATGAAGGCAATAACTATCAGCAGGACTTTGCCGGCAAGCTCGATCAGAAGAGTAAAATTAACGTCGGTGCTGTTTATCGCGTTACCGACTGGGCCGACGTGAATCTCAGCTACGAGCGCGGCAATACCGTGATGTTCGGCTTTACCTTACGCACCAACTTTAACGATCTGCGCCCGTCCTATAACGACAACGCGCGACCGGCCTATCAACCGCAGCCGCAGGATGCGATTCTCCAGCATTCGGTGGTGGCAAATCAGTTATCTCAGCTCAAGTATAACGCTGGGTTTGCGGCGCCGAATATTCAGGTGCAGGGCGACACGCTGTATGTCACCGGCGAGCAGGTGAAATATCGCGACTCGCGAGAGGGGATCGAACGCGCCAATCGGATCGTTATGAACGATCTCCCTGAAGGGATCCGCACGATCCGTATTACGGAAACGCGGCTGAATCTGCCGGAAGTGACCACGGAGACCGATGTAGCGAGCCTGCAACGGCATCTTACCGGGGATCCACTGGGACAGGAGACGCCGCTGGTGCAAAAACGCGTAGCGCCGATCGTGCCGGATAAAACCGAGCAGGGCTGGTATATCGACAAATCGCGCGTTGATTTCCACATCGATCCGGTGCTGAGCCAGTCGATCGGCGGGCCGGAAAGCTTCTATATGTACCAGGTGGGGGTGATGGGCTCGGCGGACTGGTGGGTGACCGACCACCTGCTGACCAGCGGTAGCCTGTTTGCCAATATCGCCAATAACTACGACAAATTTAACTATACCAATCCGCCGAAGGATTCGTCGCTGCCACGCGTGCGTACGCATATTCGTGAATACGTGGAGAACGACGTCTACGTCAACAACCTGCAGGCAAACTACTTCCAGTATCTGGGCAACGACTTTTACGGCCAGGTCTACGGCGGTTATCTGGAAACCATGTACGGCGGCGCGGGGGCGGAAGTGCTCTATCGTCCGGTGGACAGCAACTGGGCCTTTGGCCTGAACGCCAACTACGTGAAGCAGCGTGACTGGCGCAGCGCGCAGGACATGATGAAGTTTACCGACTACAGCGTGAAGACCGGTCACCTCACCGCCTACTGGACGCCGTCGTTTGCGCAGGATGTGCTGGTGAAAGCCAGCGTCGGCCAGTATCTGGCGGGGGATAAAGGCGGTACGCTGGATATCTCGAAACACTTCGACAGCGGCATTGTGGTGGGCGCCTACGCCACCCTTACCAACGTCTCGGCGGACGAATATGGCGAAGGGGAGTTTACCAAGGGGGTTTACGTGAATATCCCGATGGATCTCTTCACTTCCGGCCCAACCCGCAGCCGTGCGGTTGTCGGCTGGACGCCGCTGACGCGCGACGGCGGCCAGATGCTGGGACGCAAGTTCGAGCTGTATAACATGACCGGCGATAGAAGCCAGAACTTCAGATAACGTGCCTCCCGTAGCCCGGACGAGGCGTTTACGCCGACTCCGGGGAGGCACCGAGCCGAACCCGGCGGCGTTTCGCCTGGCCGGGCTACAATAGGTGTTACAGCAGTCGCAACAACCGCGCCGGATTCCCGGCGTACACCCCTTTCTCCTTGATGGAGCGGGTCACCACGCTGCCTGCGCCAATCACCACGCCATCGCAAATCGACACGGCCAGAATGGTCGCACCGCTGCCGATAGAAACGTTGTTGCCAATCGTAATCCGCCCCCAGCTGTCACGGTCGGCGTTGGGCTTTCCCTCGCGGAACATATCGTTGGCAAACATCACCCCGTGGCCGATGAAGCAGTCGCGCCCGATGGTGACGTATTCACAGATAAAGGTGTGTGACTGGATTTTGCTGTTGTCACCAATCTGCGTATTGCCCTGAATTTCCACAAACGGACCGATAAAAACGTTATCGCCGAGCGTACAGTCATAGAGATTGGCGGGTTCGTAGATAACCACGTTATCCCCGCAGGTGACGTTGCGCGTGGCGACTGGACGAAATGAGGTCATCGTATCCTCTCAGAGCGTTTGAACTTGATTGTGTCAGCAGCTTACGTCAGGAGGTGAGGTATTTAAAAGGGGGAAGCGATTCCCCCTGTAGGCCCGATAAGCGCAGCGCCATCGGGCAACAGTCAGGAATTAACGCGGAACCGCAATAACCTCAATCTCCACGCCGGCATCTTTCGGCAGGCGCGCCACTTCCACACAAGAACGCGCCGGGAAAGTGGCATTGTGCTCGGTGAAGAATGCTTCGTACGCGGCGTTGATGGTCGCGAAATGATTGAGATCTTTCACGAACACGGTCGTTTTAACGATATCACCCACGGACAGACCTGCGGCTTCAACAATCGCCTTCACGTTCTCCAAAGACTGACGTGCCTGTACTGCGATATCATCAGACATGCTGCCGTCCTGCGGGTTCACCGGCAGTTGGCCCGACGTGATGACCATCGAACCAAGATTGACGCCCTGAACATAGGGGCCGATTGCCGCTGGGGCTTTAGGGGTATTAATGACCATTCTTTTCTTCTCCTTCTCAACTAAGCCATTGGCCGAATTACATAAAGTAGTTCAGCAAAAACAGGGTACCGACACCGCTGACGACCACCCACACCAGGCCCAGACGGAAACTGGCGAGGGTGCAGACGATCGCCGCGATCACTTTCGGGTTCTTCAGATCGAACTCCATGCTGGAGTTCACGTTTAATATCTGGATGGCGATAATCGCTGGCAGCACGGTCACTGGCACAAAACGCAGCGTTTTGGTCACGCGCTCTGACATCTGCACCTTTCCGGCCACGCCGATAAACGAGTAGCGAATCAGGAACGTGACGGCGGCCATGCCGAGCGTCAGGGCAAAAAACAGAGTGTTATTCATTTTCCAGCGCTCCTTCCAGCGGCAGAACCGGAGCGGCATGTGCGGCACGGCGCTCTTCGGCAAGGTCGACGCTCAGGCCAGCGAACACGCCCAGCACTGAGGCCACCACGATACCCAGCGAGTAGGGCAGAACCACCAGCAGCACGCCGGAAACGGCGGCGACAATGGCCGCCACGGTGCAGGCCTGACTCTTAATCTGCGGGACGACGATGGCGATAAAGGCGGCCACCATGGCGAAATCGAGCCCGTATTTCTCAATATTCGGGAAAGAAGCACCGACTAATGCGCCGAGGAAATCAGCCAGCACCCAGACGGCCCAGAAGGTCAGCATGGCGGAGAAATAAAAGATATATTTGTCTTTTTTATTCTGCTCCATCTCTTTAATTGTCGTGGCATACACTTCATCGGTTAAGGCATAAGCCATAAAACATTTTTTAAAGAATGATGCTTCCCGTACCTGGCTGGATAACGAGGCGCTATATAAGACATGGCGTAGGTTAATAATCAGCGTGGTGAAAATAATCACCCCGAGGCTGGCGCCGGTTTTCAACATATTTAAGGCTAGCATTTGGGCTGAACCGGCAATGACAATGGTAGACCAGGCGGTGCTCTGCCAGATACTCATGCCTGCGCTAACGCTCAGCGCACCAACAATAAATGAAAACGGAAAATCACCAATGCATAGCGGCATAATAGCGCTCATGCCGCGTAATATTGCTTTCTTACTCATCAATAAATACCTGCCGATTTAAGTTTCGGCTTATCAGGGAACAGAGACAGTGGCGTAAAATCGCGAATTACTTCGCGACCATAATGCTGATGATTTCCCTATCGGTATGCGTCATTGGCTTAATCACCAGACGGCACAGGTTATTAATGGTTTGTTCGACGTCGTCGCAAACAATGCCATCGTTAGCGCTGGCGCAGCTATCCTGCATCGCCATCAGTACGGATTTAAACGCGCTGGAGACCACGGAGGAGACCTTCATGGCGCAGCTATTTGAGGCACCATCGCAAATCATGCCGGTGATATCGCTCACCATGTTGATGATGGCGGTATTGATGGTGTTGAGGTTGCGGGTAAACAGCCAGGCCATTCCGGCGGCAGAGCCCATCGCGGCGGTGGATGCGGCGCACAGGGCCGACAGGCGGGTATAGCGCGAATGGATGGAGATGGCCGTCAGGTGCGACAGCGCCAGCGCGCGGGCCAGGGTATCGTCATCAGCATTCAGGTGTTTGGCGACGGTGACGACCGGCATGGTCGCGGCGATCCCCTGGTTGCCGGAACCAAAGTTAGACATCGCAATGACCGGTGCGCCGCCCATGCGGGCATCGGATGCCGCGACGGTATCGATGATCACTTTGCTCATCAGATCGTTGCTCATCAGCCCTTTTTTCACCGCATCGGAGAAGGTGCCGTTGATATTCAGACCATACTTTTTGTTTTTCCCTTCCTGCGACAGCGCCGAATTCAGGCGGCCGGCTTCCAGAATAAAGGCAATCTCTTGTGCTGGCGCGTGGGTAATAAAGTCGAAGGCTTCCTGCAGGCTAAAGGTTGGCAGTTCGTTGTTTTTTGCTGCGGCATTTTGCGCCTGCACCAGCGTTTGTGGTTCGCCGTTGAGATAAAGCTCAACTACATTGGTGTGGGTGCCTTTTACCACCACGCGGCAGGTCTGTTGTGCCGCGCTAAGCGTCAGGTCGAGGTGGATAAAGTCAGGCGTATCCTTAACGTCAATATTGACACCATTCGTGCGAATTAATGCCTGAGCTAATTCCACGTGCTGCTCGCTAATACCTTCCAGCGTTTGCAGACCTTTATCTGAATTGCCGCCGAATGCGCCAATGGCGGCTGCCAGATTCACGCCGGAAACGGTGGTCCCCGGAATCGTCACGCCCATTGCATTTTTATATAAATTGGCGGAAATAAAGCCGGTGATACGTTCGCAAGGGGCATTCAGATATTTCGCGGCATAAGCGGCAGTAAAGGCAATGGCGACCGGTTCAGTACAACCTAATGCCGGGGCGACTTCTTTTTTCAGCCACTGAATAAAAACGGAGGGATTTACATTGCTCATAATAAGCGCTTCCAGATTAAGTGATGCTCGAATGGCGCTAATGTAATTTTTTTTCTGAGGAAAAACTTACTCTAATTCCCTGCTATTTTTCAGGTTATAGGGAATTTCATTCTCTTTTTAATAAAATGTATCCGCAAAAGGGATTTAAAGTTAACTTATTGATTTGTTGTGTTTTTAATGGCGGTTTCTTGAACATTAAATGGGATTTAGTTAACTGGATCACGCTATTTTAAGAGTGTGAATTTTCTCTTTTTTCGCCATTTTGTGAAATGGGTTAATAAATAGACAGGTTCTGGTGATTCAGAACGGGTAAAAAAAGTAGATCTGGATCACACTTCTGCGTTATACAAAGAGCTCGGCCCAGAGAAAGAGGTGCTAGCCATGACGTCGCTATCTCGTCCACGCGTTGAGTTTATCTCCACCATTCTGCAGACCGTACTGAACCTGGGTCTGCTCAGTCTTGGCCTGATCCTGGTCGTTTTCCTCGGTAAAGAGACGCTACATCTGGCGGATGTCCTGTTCGCTCCTGAGAGCACCAGCAAGTACGAGCTGGTGGAAGGGCTGGTGGTCTACTTCCTCTACTTTGAATTTATCGCCCTGATTGTGAAGTACTTCCAGTCGGGCTTTCACTTCCCGCTGCGCTACTTTGTCTATATCGGCATCACGGCGATTGTGCGGCTGATTATCGTTGACCATAAATCACCGCTGGACGTGCTGATTTACTCTGCCGCCATTCTGCTGCTGGTGATTACGCTGTGGCTGTGTAACTCGAAGCGGTTGAAGCGGGAGTAAGTTGCCCGATGGCGCTGCGCTTATCGGGCCTACAAACATCACTTCCCTGTAGCTCGGCCAAGCGAAGCGCCGCCGGGAACGGCTCGGAGCCTACCGATACCTGCGACAAAAAAAGGCGCTCCATAGGAGCGCCAAACAGTCACAAGTTAGGGTTCGTTCAAGTTGAGGATAATAGCAGTGGCATTGCTGATGAAAATTAGCCCTTCACGCCCCCGGCCGTCAGGCCATTGACCAGCCAACGCTGCGCCAGCAGGAAGACCACGGTAATCGGGATAGCGGAAAGTACGGCCGCCGCGGCAAAGTCACCCCACAGGTAGTTTTGCGGGTTGAGGTATTGCTGCATACCAACGGCCAGGGTGTAGCTGTTCACATCACGCAGCAGCAGTGATGCAACCGGAACTTCGGTGATCGCGGCGATAAACGACAGGATGAACACCACCGCCAGAATCGGTACCGACAGCGGCAGCAGAACCAGACGGAATGCTTGCCACGGGGTAGCGCCATCCAGCGCTGCCGCTTCTTCCAGAGAACCATCAATCGTTTCGAAGTAGCCTTTAATTGTCCAGACGTGCAGCGCGATACCGCCGAGGTAGGCGAAGATCACGCCGCCGTGGGTGTTCAGGCCGATAAACGGAATGTACTGGCCCAGACGATCAAACAACGCGTACAGAGCAACCAGCGACAGTACCGCTGGGAACATCTGGAAAATCAGCATCCCTTTCAGCAGCGTGGCTTTGCCCGGGAAGCGCATGCGGGCAAACGCATAGGCACAGGTGGTGGAGAGCGTCACGATGCCAATCGCAGTGATACCGGCGATTTTTACCGAGTTCCATAGCCACAACAGGACCGGGAACGGCGGCGGTGTTACGCGCCCATCGGCGTGCTCAACGCTGAAGCCCAGCGCCAGCTTCCAGTGCTCCCAGGAGATGTTCTCCGGGATCAGGCTGCCGGTGGCGAAGTTACCTTCGCGCAGTGAAATGGCGATAACCATCAGCAGCGGGAACATAATCGCCGCAATGAAAATCAGCAGCAGAAGGTGCGTGGTAAAGAGACGCAGTTTCTGAGATTTGGGTTGTACCATAGCCATGTTCGAGTCTCCCTTAATCAAACTTCATGCGCGTGGCTTTCAGGTTCACTATCGCAAGCGCACCGACCAGCAGGAAGATAAGCGTCGCAATCGCTGCCGCCAGACCGAAGTCCTGGCCGCCGCCGCCTTCAAAGGCGATACGGTAGGTATAGCTCACCAGCAGGTCGGTATAGCCGGCTGGTGTGGTGGTGCCGAGACGGTCCGGGCCGCCGTTGGTTAACAGCTGAATCAGCACGAAGTTGTTAAAGTTAAAGGCGAAGCTGGCGATCATCAGCGGCGTCAGCGGCTTAATCAGCAGCGGTAACGTAATCTTGAAGAAGTTCTGGAACGGGCCAGCGCCATCCATTGCCGACGCTTCATACAGGTCGTCCGGGATTGCCTTCAACAGGCCCATGCACAGGATCATCATGTACGGGTAGCCGAGCCAGGTGTTGACGATCACAATCATCGAACGCGCGGTGGTCGGGTCACTGAACCAGGCCGGTTTGATACCGAACAGCGCGCTCAGCATCATGTTGATTTCACCAAAGCTCTGGTTGAACAGCCCTTTGAAAATCAGAATCGAGATAAACGACGGTACGGCGTACGGCAGAATCAACAGCACGCGGTAGATGGCTTTGCCCTTCAGTGATTCCCACTGTACGAGGCAGGCCAGCACCATACCGACGGCGACGGTCAGAATGACGGTCAGTACCGAGAAGACCACCGTCCAGACGAAGATAGCGAAGAACGGCTTCTGGATGCCTTCGTCGGTGAAGACGCGGGTGAAGTTGTCCCAGCCGATGCCGACGGTGTAGCCAGGGCTCAGCTTCTCATCGCCCCAGGAACCATCGGCGTTCACCGTCTGGTAGAAGCCCACGTCGTTGTTAGGACGGTATTTTACGCCGCTCTGGTTGTTGGTCAGTAGGCCATCGTCGGCCAGGGTGTAGAGCGGCTGGGTGCCGGAGAACTGGCGCAGCGAGCTCATGGTGACTTTGCTTTCATCCGGCAGCACGGCGGTCAGTTGGTTCAGCGCCTGGCGGTTTTGGGTGATCACGCGAAGTTGCGCGCGCTCGCCGGTCGGCAGTGCTTCCGTCTCTTTCAGCTGCAGCTTCTGCTCACCGCCAATCTTAAAGTTGTCGGAGAGGTAATTTTTGCCGCTCTCGCCGTCGGTGAGGGCCAGCTGCCACTCATCACCCGCCGGGAACAGGCTGAAGTTGTAGGTTTTGCCCGCCTGATAAGAACGGTCCATCAGCACCTGCTGGGCGCGTTCAAAGGTGAGCTGGTTGGTGCTGCTGTAGTTGGTAAAGGCGATGGCGATGGTGCAAATCAGGGGGAACAGGACGAACAGCCCCATCCCGGCCATGCCAGGGTAAACGTAGCGCCAGGCGTAGGTTTTACGGTTGGCGAAAATATACAGGCCCGCTGAGCTTAAGATCAGCGTCATGATGGCGAACAGGTACTCCCCTTGTGCGTACATTAAAACTACAAGGTAACCCACCAGCAAGCCCAGCAGACCAATCACTGACCATTTCAGCGTGTCGCTTTGCCACCAATGTTTCTTTTTAATGACATCCATGGGGATCTTCCTCTACAGCGTTTGAGCTTTTCCCCTCCCCCTGAGGGAGAGGGGATAAAAACATTACTTGGTGATACGACCCTGCGCGTCCTTCAGCGCTGCATCGACGGTCTGACGACCGCTTGCGGCGTTGATGACAGCGGTACGAACGGCATACCAGAATGCAGACATCTGTGGGATGTTCGGCATGATTTCGCCTTTCTGGGCGTTATCCATGGTGGCCGCGATACGCGGATCTTTCGCTAAGGTATCCTGGAAAGATTTCAGCGCAACGGCGCCCAGCGGTTTGTCCTTGTTCACTTCTTCCAGACCCTGGTCGGTCAGCAGGTAGTTTTCGAGGAACTCTTTCGCCAGCTCTTTGTTCGGGCTTGCCGCGTTGATACCGGCGCTCAGCACGCCAACGAACGGTTTAGACGGCTTGCCTTTGAAGGTTGGCAGCAGCGTAACGCCGTAGTTGACTTTGCTCTTGTCGATATTCGACCACGCCCACGGACCGTTGATGGTCATCGCCGTTTCGCCCTTGTTGAAGGCTGCTTCCGCGATGGAGTAATCGGTATCCGCGTTCATGTGCTTGTTCTTGATAAGATCAACCAGGAAGGTCAGGCCCGCTTTCGCGCCAGCGTTGTCCACGCCCACGTCTTTCACGTCATACTTGCCGTTTTCAAACTTGAACGCGTAACCACCGTCGGCAGCAATCAGCGGCCAGGTGAAGTACGGTTCTTGCAGGTTGAACATCAGCGCAGATTTGCCTTTCGCCTTCAGCGTCTTATCCAGCGCAGGGATCTCTTCCCAGGTTTTCGGTGGGTTTGGCACGAGGTCTTTGTTGTAAATCAGCGACAGCGCTTCAACCGCGATTGGGTAAGCGATCAGCTTGCCGTTGTAGCGAACGGCATCCCAGGTGAATGGATAGAGCTTGTCCTGGAACGCTTTGTCCGGGGTGACTTCTGCCAGCAGGCCAGACTGCGCGTAGCCGCCAAAGCGGTCATGTGCCCAGAAGATGATATCCGGGCCGTCGCCGGTCGCGGCAACTTGCGGGAATTTTTCTTCCAGTTTATCCGGGTGTTCTACGGTGACTTTAATCCCCGTGTCTTTCTCAAATTTCTTACCTACCTCGGCCAGGCCGTTATAGCCTTTGTCGCCGTTGATCCAGATAACCAGCTTTCCCTCTTCAATTTTTGCCAGGGCAGAGGCGGAAAACATCATCGTGGTTAATGCGGACAGCGCGAGGATGCGAGCGCCAGTTTTAATTTTCATATATCCCGTCCTTTCTAGGTGATGTACTCGTGGATACACAGAGGTGGTTTAACGTCGATGAGTTTCCTTTTTTAGCAACCCCTTTCCATCCTCCTGGGGTCTACGCCCTAGGGGTCTGTAGTGTGATCTCCGTAACATAAATCCCCGTTATGCGTCTTGGCGCACAAAAAAAAGCGCCGTTTTTTGCAAGCCCCATCACGATTTTCGTTTTGATGAGATGTCATCGGGGGCAGAGCGTCCCTTCTCATCCTCCCGTCTCCTCCCCCATAAAAAACCGGGGGGGTGGAGGATTCACCAAATGGATGTGTACGGCATAGTCAGCCCATCTTGAGTGTTTCTGTTGGTGACAAGTTGTAACGAGGGAGAAGGGCATGGCGAACGTACAGCTACGCAATGTAACGAAAGCCTGGGGCGACGTGGTGGTATCAAAAGATATCAACCTCGACATCCAGGAAGGGGAGTTCGTGGTGTTTGTCGGGCCATCCGGCTGCGGTAAATCGACGTTGCTGCGTATGATCGCGGGCCTCGAAACCATCACCAGCGGTGATTTGTTCATCGGTGAAACCCGCATGAACGATATCCCGCCTGCCGAACGCGGGGTGGGCATGGTGTTCCAGTCCTACGCGCTGTATCCCCATCTGTCCGTCGCCGAAAACATGTCCTTTGGCCTGAAGCTGGCTGGTGCCAAAAAAGAGATTATCAACCAGCGCGTGACCCAGGTCGCCGAAGTTCTGCAGTTAGCCCATCTTCTGGAACGTAAACCGAAAGCCCTGTCCGGCGGTCAGCGCCAGCGCGTGGCGATTGGTCGTACGCTGGTGGCCGAGCCGCGCGTCTTCCTGCTGGATGAACCTCTGTCTAACCTGGACGCCGCGCTGCGCGTTCAGATGCGTATTGAAATCTCCCGTCTGCACAAACGGTTAGGCCGCACGATGATTTACGTCACCCACGATCAGGTCGAAGCGATGACGCTGGCCGACAAAATCGTGGTGCTGGACGCCGGTCGCGTCGCGCAGGTCGGGAAACCGCTGGAACTGTATCACTACCCGGCAGACCGCTTCGTTGCGGGCTTTATTGGCTCACCGAAGATGAACTTCCTGCCGGTCAAAGTCACCGCCACCGCCATCGAGCAGGTACAGGTCGAGCTGCCGAACCGTCAGCAGATCTGGTTGCCGGTGGAGAGTAACAACGTTCAGGTTGGCGCCAACATGTCGCTGGGCATTCGCCCGGAACACCTGCTGCCGAGCCACATCGCCGATGTGACGCTGGAGGGGGTGGTCAACGTTGTCGAGCAGCTTGGTCACGAAACGCAAATTCATATCCAGATCCCTGCCATCCGTCAAAACCTGGTCTACCGCCAGAACGACGTGGTGTTGGTTGAAGAGGGAGCCACATTCGCTATCGGCTTGCCGCCAGAGCGCTGCCATTTGTTCCGTGAGGATGGCACCGCATGTCGTCGGCTGCACAAAGAGCCAGGCGTTTAAAGAAGTCCCATAAAACAAAACAAACATGAAGCTCTTACGTCGCCAGCGATAAGGCGAGAAGGGTGGAATGTTCAAGAAAAGCAATGATCTCAGGAGATAGAATGATGATTACTCTGCGCAAACTCCCCGTGGCGGTTGCCGTCGCAGCAGGCATTATGTCTGCTCAGGCAATGGCTGTAGATTTCCATGGTTACGCGCGTTCCGGCATTGGCTGGACGGGCAGCGGCGGTGAACAACAGTGCTTCCAGGCAACCGGTGCACAAAGTAAATACCGTCTCGGTAACGAATGTGAAACCTACGCCGAATTAAAACTGGGTCAGGAAGTGTGGAAAGAGGGCGATAAGAGCTTCTACTTCGACACCAACGTGGCCTACTCCGTAGCACAGCAGAACGACTGGGAAGGTACCGACCCTGCATTCCGTGAAGCGAACGTCCAGGGTAAAAACCTGATTGACTGGCTGCCAGGTTCCACCATCTGGGCCGGTAAGCGCTTCTACCAGCGTCATGACGTTCACATGATCGACTTCTACTACTGGGATATTTCTGGTCCTGGTGCCGGTATCGAAAACGTTGACCTGGGCTTCGGTAAACTGTCTCTGGCAGCGACCCGTTCTCAGGAAGCGGGCGGTTCTTACATCTTCAGCAGCAACAACACCTATAGCGCATCTAAAGACACCGCGAACGACGTCTTCGACGTTCGTTTAGCTGGTCTGCAAACTAACCCGGACGGCGTGCTGGAACTGGGTGCTGACTACGGTCGTGCTAACCACACCGATGGTTATAGCTTTGCTGATGATGCTTCTAAAGATGGCTGGATGTTCACCGCTGAACATACCCAGAGCATGCTGAAAGGCTACAACAAGTTTGTACTGCAGTACGCAACTGACGCAATGACCACCCAAGGTAAAGGTATTCCTCAGGGCACTAACAGCGCTCCTTCCTTCACCGTTGGCGGCATTACCTATCCGAACGTTGTTAACAACAACGGCAGCCTGTGGCGCGTATTGGACCACGGTGCAATCTCTCTGGGTGATAAATGGGACCTGATGTACGTCGGTATGTACCAGAACATCGATCTGGATAACAACCTGGGTACTGAATGGTACACCGTTGGTGTGCGTCCTATGTACAAATGGACACCAATCATGAGCACCCTGCTGGAAGTTGGCTATGACAACGTGAAATCTCAGCAGACTGGCGATCGCAACAACCAGTACAAAATCACCCTGGCGCAACAGTGGCAGGCGGGCGACAGCATCTGGTCTCGTCCAGCAATTCGCGTGTTCGCAACTTACGCGAAGTGGGATGAAAACTGGGGCTATGTGAAGAATGGCGACAGCGTGTCCCGTTACGCGGTGTCTAGCAACTCCAACCTTTCTAACACCAGCCGTGGCGACAGCGATGAGTGGTCCTTCGGTGCTCAGATGGAAATCTGGTGGTAATTCAGCACTAACCTGAAGCAATAAACTGACGAGGGGCGAAAGCCCCTCTGTTCCGTAAGGTTTAGCGCGCTATTGCCTGGCTACCGCTAGACCGACGATTTCTGAGGTCATCATAATGAAAATGAAAAAAAGTCTCGTTGCTCTGTGCTTATCCGCTGGATTGCTGGCGAGCGTTCCGGGTATCAGCCTTGCGGACGTCAACTATGTGCCGCAAAACACCAGCGCCGCACCCACTATCCCCACCTCGGCTCTCCAGCAACTGACCTGGACGCCGGTCGACCAATCGAAAGTGCAGTCCACCCAAATCTCTACCGGTGGTCAGAGCCTGAATGTACCGGGGATCACCGGTAACGTCGTGGCCTACAGCGTGCCGGCCAATATTGGTGAAATCACGCTGACGCTGACCAGCGAAGTGAACAAACAAACTAACGTCTTTGCGCCGAACGTGCTGATTCTCGATCAGAACATGACGCCTTCTGCCTACTTCCCAAGCAGCTACTTTACCTATCAGGCTCCGGGCGTGATGAGCGCCGACCGTCTGGAAGGCGTCATGCGCCTGACCCCAGCCTTAGGCCAGCAGAAGCTGTACGTCCTGGTCTTTACCACTGAAAAAGATCTCCAGCAGACCACGACGTTGCTGGATCCGGCTAAAGCCTATGCCAAAGGCACCGGCAATGCGGTACCGGATATTCCAGACCCGGTGGCGAAACATACCACTGACGGCCTCGTGAAGCTGAAAGTCAAAACCAACAGTAGCTCCAGCGTGCTGGTCGGCCCACTGTTTGGCTCCTCCGGTCCGGCACCGGTCACCGTGGGTAACACCGCCGCACCGGCCTATAGTGCGCCTGCTGCCGCCCCGGTGGTTGCGCCAGTTGCCGCTCCAGCGGCGAAAGCAGAGCCAATGCTGGATGACACGGAAACCTACTTCAACAACGGTATTAAGCAGGCGGTAGCGAAAGGGGATATCGACAAAGCCCTGAAGCTGATGAATGAAGCCGAACGCCTGGGCTCGAAATCTGCTCGTTCCACCTTTATCGGCGCTGTAAAAGGCAAGGGGTAAGTTCTCCCCACAGCGCTGATGTTTAGGCGAAGCCTTTTGGTGTGCCCATCCGGGCACGCCATTTTTCTACCCTCCATAGCGTGACACAAAACTGTTGCACTGCTGTTGCGCTAATGATCGTATTTGACCATTCCTGCACCCCCTCCCGCTGTGTTCTGCGATACAATAGCCAGAAGTTATGTATTGGAGAGACAGGCATGTCGCACCCCGCACTGACGCAACTCCGCGCGCTGCGCTATTTTGACGTCATTCCCCCGCTTGAATCGGCACAGCGTGACTGGCTGATGCTGGAAGATTCCATGACCAAACGGTTTGAGCAGTTCGGGAAACCCGTTAGCGTCACGCTGCTGAATGAAGCCTTCGTGGGCCCGGACGCGCTGGACGGTGAGCAGCACTTGCTGCCGGATGAACCTCGCTATTGGCTGCGAGAAATATTATTGTGCGTGGGCGACGAACCCTGGCTTGCCGGGCGCACCGTGGTACCGGAGTCGACGCTGTGCGGCCCGGAACTGGCGCTACAGAGGCTTGGGCAAACGCCGCTCGGGCGCTATCTGTTTACGTCATCGACGTTGACCCGGGATTTTATCGAAATAGGGTGTCATGATGCGCTGTGGGGGCGACGTTCCCGCCTGCGTCTGAGCGGCAAACCGCTGCTACTGACGGAGCTTTTTTTGCCCGCATCGCCGCTGTACTAAGAGGAAGAAGAAAAATGGAGTGGAGTCTTAGGTCGAATAAGCTGCTCGCTTACCATCGACTCATGCGTACGGACAAACCGATTGGCGCGCTATTGCTGCTGTGGCCGACGCTGTGGGCGCTGTGGGTGGCTTCCCCAGGCGTGCCGCCGCTGTGGATCCTGGCAGTGTTTGTCGCTGGCGTCTGGCTGATGCGCGCCGCGGGCTGTGTGGTCAATGATTATGCGGATCGTAAATTTGACGGCCACGTAAAACGCACCGCTAATCGACCGCTGCCGAGCGGGGCGGTGTCGGAGAAAGAGGCTCGCACGCTGTTTATCGTGCTGGTGCTGCTCTCCTTCATACTGGTGTTGACCCTCAACACCATGACTATTCTGCTGTCGATTGCCGCGCTGGCATTGGCGTGGGTTTACCCGTTTATGAAGCGCTATACCCATCTGCCGCAGGTGGTGCTTGGCGCGGCGTTCGGCTGGTCTATCCCTATGGCCTTTGCCGCCGTGAGCGAAACGCTGCCGCTGAGCTGCTGGCTGATGCTGCTGGCTAACATTCTGTGGGCGGTCGCCTACGACACGCAGTATGCGATGGTTGACCGTGACGACGATGTGAAAATCGGCATTAAATCGACGGCGATTCTATTCGGCGATAACGACCGTCTGATTATCGGCATTCTGCAGGCCGGTGTGCTGGGCCTGATGACGCTTATCGGCTGGCTGAACGGCCTGCACTGGGAATTTTACTGGTCAATCCTGATTGCTGGCGCGCTGTTCGTTTACCAGCAGAAGCTGATTCGCCACCGCGAACGCGGGCCTTGCTTCCAGGCGTTTCTGAACAATAACTATGTGGGGCTGGTGCTGTTTATTGGCCTGGCGATGAGTTACTGGCAGATCTGATACAGCCATTGAAACCGTAGCCCGGCCAAGCGAAGTGCCGCCGGGATTGGCTCTGAGCCTTCCCGGAGTCGGCGTGTCGCCTCGTCCGGGCTACGATATCAAACATAAAAAAATCCCCGGTCTCAGCCGGGGATTTTTGTTTTTACTGCGCCGCCTCTTCCTGCGTCACGCTCTCAATCGTCAAGCGCACGTCTGAGGTAATCAGGCTTGCCATCATCTGGTACACCTTCATCGTCTCTTCCGGTTCGGCATCGCCGCTGTCGCTGATATAGCCTTCATCGCGCAGGGTTAACACCAGTGAAGAGAACACCGCTTTATCGAAGAACTCCGGCGAGTTGATACCGTGCAGCACGGAGAGACGCTGAGCCAGCGTCCGGCTCTCTTTCTCCAGTGTACTACGGTTCATCGACGGATTGCCGCTCAGCAGCCAGAAGGTGATCGCATAACGCTGCAATGTCTCGCGTGCACCGGCAGCCAGCAGCTGCAGAGTGCGGGAGTGGGAAGCGTTGATACGCAGCTCGCCGTTGTGTTCGGTAAGCATCTCCTGACGAACCATCTCCGCAATCAGCGTATCGATAACCGCTGGCAGTTCCGCGCGATCCCAGCGCAGGAACAGCTCGGCTTTCAGCATCGGATACAGCGTATCGATAATGCTCAGCACCTGTTCACGCGAAATCTGGCGATGCTGGGTCATAATCGACGCCAGCAGTGACGGCATGATCAGCATATGCGCGATGTTATTGCGGTAGTAAGTCATCAGCACCGCCTGCTCGCGCGGCAGAATGATGATGTCACCGATGGTGTCCTTCTCAACTTCGAACTTATTCATCTGCAGCGCATGATCGATAAGCTCGCTGGCAGAGGAGGTCGGTGCCGTCGCATCAGGCGCATACGGTGCGTTACGCAGCAGCGCCAGATAGCAATCCAGTTGCTGAGTTAGCTGCTCGCGGGTCAGCGAACGCTGACGCGAAGCCAGCAGCGCGGTACAGCACAGGTTCATGGCGTTCGCCGCGCCTGCGTTGTTGATACGCACCATCAGCTCGGCCGCCATCTTGTTGACGGTCGGCGTCAGCCAGGCAGGACGCACGGCTTCGATCGGGTCGATAGACTCACGCCACTCCGGCACATGGTGGTTCAGGTAGGTCATCAGCGGCATCGGTTCGCCGAAGTTGACGTAGCCCTGGCCCAGATTACGCAGTTTGCTCAAGCCGCGCAGCATCTGCGGCAGGCTCTCTTTCTCTTTGGTCGCGCCGCGCAGCTCTTTCGCGTAGGTACCCACTTCCATCACGTGTTCGTAGCCGATGTAAATCGGCACCAAAGTGATAGGACGGGAACCGCCGCGCAGCATCGCCTGAATGGTCATCGACAGGGTGCCGGTTTTCGGATCCAGCAGACGACCGGTACGGGAACGCCCGCCTTCCACAAAGTACTCCACGGAATAACCGCGGCTGAACAGCTCGCCGAGGTATTCGCGGAAAACGGTGGAATAGAGCTTGTTACCCTTAAAGGTACGGCGAATAAAGAAAGCGCCCAGGCGGCGGAAAATCGGACCTGCTGGCCAGAAGTTCAGGTTGATACCGGCAGCAATGTGCGGCGGCACCAGCCCCTGGTGATAGAGCACGTAAGAGAGCAGCAGGTAGTCCATGTGGCTACGGTGGCACGGCACATAGACAATTTCATGCCCGTCGTGCGCCAGCTGGCGTACGCGCTCGGCGTTGTGAACGTTAATGCCCTGGTACAAACGGTTCCAGGTGAAGCTGAGGATACGGTCGGTCAGACGAATCATCTCGTAGGAGAAGTTCGCCGCGATCTCTTCCATCAGCGCAATGGCGTTCTGCTGCGCTTTCTCGTGGGAAATTTTCTTGCTGCGCGCTTCGTCTTCTACTGCTTTGGCGATAGCTTTTGACGCCAGCAGCTTCTTGAACAGGTCATGACGAGCAGGAAGACGCGGGCCGACCGCCGCCAGACGCTGGCGGGCAAAGTGCATACGCGCGACGCGAGCCAGTTTCTGAGCGATAGTTTTATCGGTACCGTGTTCGTCCGCCATGCGGCGCAGAGAGACGGAAGGCGAGAAGCGGACAAAGCTGTCGCGACCAAGCCAGGATACGGCAAAGAACTTCTGGAAGCCGTTTAGCATGCGCAGCGGTGGGTTAACCTCACCTTTCTCGCGACCAGGAGAACGACCAAACATCACCGACACCGGCACCATTTGCACATCCAGCTCAGGATTGCTGCGGTGCAAATCGAGGTAGTCGTGGAACAGTTTGATCGACTCTTCTTTCGGCGTGTAGTAGGTGAACACGCGCGGTCCGCCGTGGATAAAGACGTAGCGCGGCAGCAGCGTACCGTCGATCTCAAGCGGTTCAAGCGGGTCGGGTAAATCGTGCGCCAGGCACTGAGCGCGCAGCGTCAGCAAGTCAGCCTTAGAGTTATAAGGCAGGACGTACATAATCGGGCGCGACGTATCAAGCCCCAATTCCTGGGCAGGTTGTGCCGGAATAGACTTGCTTTTTACCAGAACACTTAATGGTAAATTCAGTAATTTGTAGTAAATTCGTGGCCAGCCGGACATAAACGATGTAAAGCCTCTGGTTAATCATGCAAATGCGCGGCAAGAATATCAGAAAGTCGGTGAAATTTCTGTTCTACCGCCTCATAACACGCATTGTCATTGACGTAAAAACAAAAAAGGTTCTTGAGATGGCCAATAATACCACTGGGATTACCCGAATTATCAAAGCTGCGGGCTATTCCTGGAAAGGATTCCGCGCGGCGTGGATCAATGAAGCGGCGTTCCGCCAGGAAGGCGTTGCCTCTGTTATCGCGATTATTATCGCCTGCTGGCTGGATGTTGATGCCATCACCCGTGTCCTGCTCATCGGATCCGTCCTTTTGGTGATGATAGTGGAAATTCTCAATAGTGCACTGGAAGCGGTCGTTGACCGTATCGGTTCTGACTATCACGAGCTCTCCGGTCGGGCGAAAGACATGGGTTCAGCGGCGGTGCTGTTGTCCATTTTTGTGGCGGTGTTCACCTGGGCGACCCTGCTGTGGTCACATTTTCACTAAAGCGGTGAAAACTGCCTGATTTCGTGAGTTTTATGGTTCCAAAATAGCCAGTAGCTGTATATACTCACAGCATAACTGTATATACACCCAGGGGGCGGAATGAAAGCGTTAACGACCAGGCAGCAAGAGGTGTTTGATCTCATCCGGGATCACATCAGCCAGACGGGCATGCCGCCAACGCGTGCGGAAATTGCTCAGCGTTTGGGGTTCCGTTCCCCGAATGCGGCTGAAGAGCACCTGAAAGCGCTGGCGCGTAAAGGCGTCCTTGAGATTGTCTCAGGCGCTTCTCGTGGTATCCGCCTGCTGGTAGAAGAAGAAGAGGGGCTGCCGTTGGTAGGCCGCGTCGCGGCGGGTGAACCGTTGCTGGCGCAGCAGCACATCGAAGGTCACTACCAGGTTGACCCGTCCTTGTTTAAGCCAAGCGCCGACTTCCTGCTGCGCGTGAGCGGTATGTCGATGAAAGACATCGGTATTATGGATGGCGACTTGCTGGCCGTGCATAAAACTCAGGACGTACGTAACGGTCAGGTTGTGGTCGCACGTATCGATGAAGAAGTGACGGTAAAACGCCTGAAAAAACAGGGTAACGTCGTCGAACTGCTGCCGGAAAACAGCGAATTTAAACCTATCGTGGTCGATCTGCGTCAGCAGAATTTCTCCATCGAAGGACTGGCCGTTGGCGTTATCCGCAACGGCGAGTGGCTGTAACTCTCTCCCCATACTAATGGCTGTGATACTTCCGCTATCGCAGCCTTTTTTCGTTCTGGTCAAAACTCATGCCGCTACTTACTCACGCCGATAAGGCGCTGTGGCGCCTTGCGCTGCCGATGATCTTCTCCAACATTACCGTTCCGCTGCTGGGGCTGGTGGATACCGCCGTTATTGGCCATCTCGATAGTCCCGTCTATCTGGGAGGCGTCGCGATAGGCGCCACGGCAACCAGCTTCCTGTTTATGCTGCTGCTGTTTTTGCGCATGAGCACTACCGGGCTCACGGCGCAGGCGTTTGGCGCAAAAAATCCGCAGGCGCTGGCTCGCGCGCTGGTACAGCCGCTGATGTTAGCGCTGGGGGCAGGATTGCTGATCATTCTTTTCAAAACGCCGCTGATAAACCTGGCGCTCTCCATCGTTGGCGGCAGCGGAGAAGTGCTGGAGCAGGCGCGGCGTTTCCTCGATATCCGCTGGCTCAGTGCCCCCGCATCACTGGCGAACCTGGTGCTGCTCGGCTGGCTGCTGGGCGTGCAGTACGCCCGCGCACCGGTCGTGCTATTGGTGGTGGGTAACGTGCTGAATATCGTGCTCGACCTGTGGCTGGTGATGGGACTGCACATGAACGTGCAGGGCGCGGCGCTGGCAACGGCGATCGCCGAATATGCCACACTGCTGGTGGGTCTGGGGATGGCGCGTAAGGTGCTGGTGATGCGCGGGATCTCGTGGGCGATGCTGAAAACGGCCTGGCAGGGCGATTTTCGCCGCCTGCTGGCGCTCAACCGCGACATCATGCTGCGCTCGCTGCTGCTCCAGCTCTGCTTCGGTGCGGTAACCGTCTTCGGCGCGCGGCTGGGCAGCGAAGTGGTGGCGGTGAACGCCGTGCTGATGACCATGCTGACCTTCACCGCCTACGCGCTGGATGGCTTTGCCTATGCGGTGGAAGCCCATTCCGGGCAGGCCTATGGTGCGCGCGACGGCAGTAAGCTGCTGGAAGTCTGGCGCGCGGCATGCCGCCAGGCGGGCGTCGTGGCGCTGGCGTTTGCGCTGATTTACGCCCTTCTGGGTGAGCATATTGTGGCGCTGCTAACCTCGCTGCCTGAACTGCAGCAGTTGGCCGATCGTTACGTGCTCTGGCAAGCGGTGCTGCCGGTGATCGGCGTGTGGTGCTATCTGCTGGACGGCATGTTTATCGGTGCCACTCGCGGCGCGGAGATGCGTAACAGCATGGCGGTGGCCGCCGCCGGGTTTGCGCTTACCATGCTTGCGCTGCCGCTGCTTGGCAACCACGGGTTGTGGCTGGCGCTCGCCGTATTTCTTGCGCTGCGCGGTCTGGCGCTGGCCTTTATCTGGCGTCGTCACTGGAAAAACAACAGCTGGTTTGCCTGACAGTATGGTTAAAGATTCCGAATAATGAAACGGCACCAGAATGACTGACTACAATTAGTCTCACGCTTAGCGAAAAAGATGTCTTCCTGAAACATCGCTTTTGCTATTCACTCACTGACGATCGAGGATTCGATGATGAATAAAGACGAAGTCGGCGGTAACTGGAAACAGGTTAAAGGTAAAGTGAAAGAGCAATGGGGCAAACTGACCGATGATGATATGACGGTGATCGAAGGCAAACGCGATCAGCTGGTCGGTAAAATTCAGGAACGCTACGGCTACGCGAAAGATCAGGCCGAAAAAGAGGTGGATAGCTGGGATAAACGCCACAACCACCGCTGGTAATAACGTCCTCCTGCCCGTGCGTACAAGGAAGTACGCTCCCCCTGCTTAACGCCCGTTAGCGGGATTTCTTTTTAATCTGAATGGTATGGTCGTGATGGCAGTGTTCGTGAGCGCTGCACGCTTCCACTTCCACGCAGGCTGAACACAGCCCGTGTGCTTCAATCACGTTATGGCGCAGAGCGAAGCCCATTTTGGCCGCCAGCGCGTGCATGATGTCTTCCACCCCTTCCGCACACTCTTCCTTCACCACGCCGCAGCGATCGCAGATAAACATGGCGGAGGTATGGGTGGGCTGATCGAACAGGTGACAGAGCACATAGCTGTTAGCGGATTCCACCTTATGCACGAAACCTTGTTCGAGCAGAAACTCTAGCGCGCGATAGACGGTCGGCGGCTTAGCCTGCGGCTCTTTAACGCGCAGCAGGTCGAGCAGGTCGTAGGCGCTAATGGCCCCTTCCTGGAGACTCATCAGACGCAGCACTTCCAGACGTTGCGGAGTCAGGCGCACGCCGCGTTGCGCACACAGCTTTTCAGCCTGCGCTAACAGTTCTTGCGTAGTGGTCTTATCCATTGGCGTCCTCGGGTTACGGGTGAAACAAACCCCTACTTTATCATGTTATGCCGGAAACACCGAGTTTCCGCAGGTGTACTATAGGTGTGTTATAGCAGGCGTACTTCACACTCAGGATGAAAAATGATGAAAAGACCCGATTGCATTCGCCATTGGCATGATGTTGAAGGACCAGATGACTCCACCTACCCCGACAGCAATGAACTTTTTGCTATAGGTGCGCCGCTGGCCCGCGCGCTGGGGCTGCGACATCTCGGTATTCACCACGAGCGCCTCCCGCCAGGCCGTCGCACCTCTTATCCGCATGCGGAGAGCGACGAAGAGGAGTTTATCTACGTGCTGGAGGGCTACCCGCAGGCGTGGATCAACGGCTATCTGTGGAAGCTCCAGCCAGGGGATAGCGTTGGCTTTCCTGCCGGAACTGGCGTTTGCCATACCTTTATCAACAACACTTCCGAAGAGGTTCGGCTGCTGGTGGTGGGCGAGGCGAACAAAAAACACAACCGTATCTATTACCCGCTGAACGCCTCATATGCCGTGACGCGGGAGGATCGCTGGGTGGATCATCCGCCGCAATTTTTCGGCCCTCACGACGGAAAACCTGGGCGAAATTAGCATCCCTCGTCCGGGCTACAGGGTAATATGGCCCTGTAGCCCGTCCAGGCGAAGCGCTGCCGGGGGGCCACGATTCCAGCTAGCCGTGCGCGGCCCTGGAAAGCGCATCGTTAATCCACTGATTAACGCTTTTCCCCGAAACTTCTGCCGCAACGTTGATGGCGGAGTGCACCTCAGGAGAAATGCGCAGGCTGATTTTGCCACTTGCTGGCCGCAGTGGTTCCCGTCCTTGCTCAGCGCAATAGGCAATGTAATCGTCAACGGCTTCTTCGAAGGTCGTACGAAGGTCAGCAACGTTATCGGCATGAAAGCCAATCACGTCCCTGATGCCTGCCACTCGCCCGACAAAACATAAATCTTCGTCGCTGTAATCAATCTTTGCGGCATAGCCTTTGTACGTCATGGTATTCATCATGGAGTTACTCCTACTGCGATAAGAAATGCCATTGCATCACGAACCTGGTAAACCTTTGCCTTTTTATCGGGGTGGGGACGGTGGAAAGAAGCCACAATCTGATTGATTTCGAACCGCACCCGAGAACCGTTCCATTCCGATACTTTTGCACCTAACGCGACAATCAGAGACTCAATTTTTCGCCATTCCAGGGTGGCTGGAGTGGGTAACGAGAATATCATCTGCAGTGTTTTCTGGTGCCTGGCGTTTAATGACCTCATTTATGCTTCCATTCCATTGTGTATTGCATCCGCCAAAGTCTAACTGATGATGTCATTTTGTGATATCACATCAAGGTGAATCGTATCCGATTACGGCCTGTGCTATAGTAGCGCCCCCAATTCACCAGATGCTCAAAACTTCGCCATGTCTTCAGAATCCCAACGCCATTTCCCCGCTCACCGTTTCTCCATCGCGCCGATGCTCGACTGGACCGACAGACACTGCCGCTACTTCCTGCGTCTGCTGTCGCAGCACACGCTGCTGTATACCGAAATGGTGACCACCGGGGCGATTATTCATGGCAAGGGCGACTATCTGGCCTATAGCGAAGAAGAGCATCCGGTAGCGCTGCAGCTGGGTGGTAGTGACCCGGCGGCACTGGCGCACTGCGCGAAGTTGGCGCAAGAGCGCGGCTACGATGAAATTAACCTCAACGTTGGCTGCCCGTCCGACCGCGTGCAGAATGGTATGTTTGGCGCCTGCCTGATGGGCAATGCGCAGCTGGTGGCGGATTGCGTCAAGGCGATGCGCGATGTGGTCTCTGTCCCGGTGACGGTCAAAACCCGTATCGGTATCGACGACCAGGACAGCTACGAATTCCTCTGCGATTTTATCGACACGGTCTCCGGCCGCGGCGAGTGTGAGATGTTTATTATTCACGCCCGCAAAGCCTGGCTCTCCGGCTTAAGCCCTAAAGAGAATCGCGAAATTCCGCCGCTGGACTACCCGCGCGTCTACCAGCTCAAGCGTGATTTCCCGCACCTGACGATGTCGATCAACGGCGGCATTAAGTCGCTGGAAGAAGCTAAAGCGCACCTGGAACATATGGACGGCGTGATGGTGGGCCGCGAAGCCTATCAGAACCCTGGAATTCTGGCTTCGGTCGACCGTGAAATCTTTGGCGCCACCGACGTTGACGCTGACCCTATCGCGGTGGTGCGCGCCATGTATCCGTACATCGAGCGCGAGCTGAGCAACGGCACCTATCTGGGCCATATCACCCGCCATATGCTGGGCCTGTTCCAGGGGATTCCTGGCGCACGCCAGTGGCGTCGCTACCTGAGCGAGAACGCCCATAAAGCCGGTGCCGATATCAACGTACTGGAACACGCGTTACAGCTGGTGGCCAATAAGCGTTAATTTTTTCGCTAAATTCTGGTCAAATTCACCACGCCCTGCACAACGTTGCGGGGCGTTTTTATTGATAATCAATAAGTTAGTTTTGGCACGGTTTTTGTAATAGTTCAGACAGTGATGTTTGAATTCTGGGAGAACCACCATGCTGGAACTGTTATTTGTGATTGGATTTTTTGTGATGCTGCTGGTCACCGGGATTTCACTGCTCGGCATTATTGCCGCGCTGGTGGTGGCCACCGTATTAATGTTCGTCGGCGGGCTGTTTGCGATTATGATTAAGTTACTACCGTGGCTGATCCTCGCGGTCGCGGCGGTGTGGATTATCCGGGCGATTAATTCACCGAAAGAACGGCCGTATCGCGGCAATTATCGGAGGTATTGAGGTACTCGTCACAACCTCAATAATTTTGCATAAAACCCCATAGGATTTGAGTAATAAATCTGTCACTATTGCCGTCGTTAACGAATTCATCGAGCTGTACCCTACATACAGCCGAACTAAAAAAAGAAAGGGCTTCCTACGGGAAGCCCTAGTCTTTTGTGCGATACAACCGCTATGGAATCAGCAGGCTTGAACCCTGCGTCGCCCGGCTCTCCAGAACCTCATGCGCGCGTCGCGCGTCCTTCAGCGGGTATTTCTGACTCTCCGCCACGTCCACTTTGATAATGCCGCTCGCAATCAGCGAGAACAGCTCGTGGCTGGCCTCTTTCAGTTCGTCATAGTTGGTGATGTAGCCGTTCAGGGAAGGGCGGGTGGCGAACAGTGAGCCTTTTTGATTAAGAATGCCGAGGTTAACCCCGGTAACCGGACCAGAGGAGTTCCCGAAGCTGACCATCAGCCCGCGGCGCTTCAAGCAGTCCAGCGACGCTTCCCAGGTATCTTTCCCCACCGAGTCGTACACCACCGACAGCTTTTTCCCACCGGTTAGCTCTTTGACGCGCTCGGCAATGTTCTCATCGCGATAGTTAATCACCTGCCAGGCACCGGCCGCGAGCGCACGCTGCGCTTTCTCCGCGCTGCCGACGGTACCGATAAGCTTCGCCCCTAATGCTTTCGCCCACTGGCAGGCAATCAGCCCTACGCCGCCTGCGGCGGCATGGAACAGGAACGCTTCGCCGGGTTTGATTTCGTAGGTTTTACGCAGCAGATAGAAGACGGTTAAGCCCTTGAGGAACGAGGCGGCGGCCTGCTCATAGGAGATAGCCGCTGGAAGCAGGGCGACCTTATCCGCCGGGACGTTATGCACCGAGCTGTAAGCGCCAAGCCCGGACTGCGCGTAGACCACGCGATCGCCCGCCTTGATGTGCTTCACGTTGCTGCCGACCTGGCTGACCACACCCGCTGCTTCGGTGCCTAAACCGCTCGGCATTGACGGCGGCGGGTACAGCCCGCTGCGAATGTAGGTGTCGATATAGTTGATACCGATGGCTTTGTTTTCCACCTGAACGTCGTTTTCACCAGGGGCGGATGGGGTGAATTCAACGGCGTTTAGCACTTCCGGGCCGCCATGTTTGCTAAATTCAATACGGGTTGCCATGCTTCCTCCAGAACGATTATGTGGTAATCTTTCGACCCACTCTTTATCTCGGTAATACCATTCACTATGGCAGCAAATAAACCCTTCAACAAACCGCAAACCGAACCTCGCGTCCGCGATTTTCAGGTAGACGGGCTGAAAGTACCGCCGCACTCGATTGAAGCGGAACAATCGGTGTTGGGCGGGCTAATGCTGGACAACGAGCGCTGGGACGATGTTGCCGAGCGCGTGGTGGCGGAAGATTTTTATACCCGCCCGCACCGTCATATCTTTACGGAGATGGGGCGTTTGCAGGAAGGCGGTAGCCCGATTGACCTGATTACGCTCGCGGAATCGCTGGAGCGCCAGGGGCAACTGGACAGCGTTGGCGGGTTTGCCTATCTGGCAGAACTCTCCAAAAACACGCCAAGTGCGGCAAACATTAGCGCTTACGCCGATATCGTCCGCGAACGTGCCGTTGTCCGTGAAATGATTGCGGTGGCCAACGAGATTGCCGAAGCCGGCTTTGACCCGCAGGGTCGCACCAGCGAAGACCTGTTGGATCTCGCGGAGTCCCGCGTCTTTAAAATCGCCGAAAGTCGCGCCAACAAAGACGAAGGCCCGAAAAATATTACCGAAGTGCTCGACGCTACCGTCGCGCGCATCGAACAGCTTTTCCAGCAGCCGCATGACGGCGTCACCGGGGTGAACACCGGCTATGACGACCTCAACAAGAAAACCGCCGGTTTACAGCCGTCGGACCTGATCATCGTGGCGGCGCGTCCGTCGATGGGTAAAACTACCTTTGCGATGAACCTCGTCGAAAACGCAGCAATGTTGCAGGATAAACCGGTGCTGATCTTCAGTCTCGAGATGCCATCCGAACAAATTATGATGCGTTCTCTGGCATCGCTATCGCGCGTCGACCAGACCCGTATTCGTACCGGCCAGCTCGATGACGAAGACTGGGCGCGTATCTCCGGCACCATGGGCATTCTGCTGGAAAAACGAAACATCTATATCGATGACTCCTCCGGTCTGACGCCGACGGAAGTGCGTTCTCGCGCACGCCGTATCGCCCGTGAACACGGCGGCATCGGCCTTATCATGATCGACTACCTTCAGCTGATGCGCGTGCCGTCGCTTTCCGACAACCGTACGCTGGAGATCGCCGAAATTTCCCGCTCGCTCAAAGCGTTAGCCAAAGAGCTGCACGTGCCGGTGGTGGCGCTGTCGCAGCTTAACCGCTCTCTGGAACAGCGCGCGGACAAACGCCCGGTCAACTCCGACCTGCGTGAATCCGGCTCCATCGAGCAGGATGCCGACTTAATCATGTTTATCTACCGTGATGAGGTTTATCACGAAAACAGTGACTTAAAAGGCATCGCCGAGATTATTATCGGTAAACAGCGTAACGGCCCAATCGGTACGGTACGTCTGACGTTTAACGGTCAATGGTCGCGCTTCGATAACTACGCTGGCCCGCAGTACGACGACGAATAACAACGCTGAATCAGCAAACTTATACCAAGGAACACAAATGCAAGCGGCAACTGTAGTCATTAACCGCCGCGCTCTGCGACACAACCTGCAACGTCTGCGTGAACTGGCACCTGCCAGCAAGCTGGTTGCGGTGGTGAAAGCGAACGCTTACGGACACGGCCTCCTCGAGACCGCGCGAACGCTCCCCGACGCCGATGCTTTTGGCGTTGCCCGTCTTGAAGAGGCGCTGCGCCTGCGTGAGGGCGGCATTACCCAGCCGATCCTGTTGCTGGAAGGTTTCTTCAATGCGACCGACCTGCCGACGATTGCCGCGCAGCATCTGCATACCGCCGTACATAACATCGAACAGCTTGAAGCGCTGGAAACTGCCGACATCAGCGAACCGGTCACCGTGTGGATGAAGCTCGACACCGGCATGCACCGTCTGGGCGTTCTCCCGGAAGATGCTGATGCGTTCTATCAGCGCCTGAGCCAGTGCAAAAACGTGCGTCAGCCGGTTAACGTAGTCAGCCACTTTGCCCGTGCCGACGAACCGGAATGCGGCGCTACGGAAAAACAGCTCGCCATTTTCACCGCCTTTACCGACGACAAGCCGGGCCTGCGTTCTATCGCGGCATCTGGCGGCATTCTGCTGTGGCCGCAGTCGCACTTCGATTGGGCGCGCCCTGGCATCATTCTCTACGGCGTCTCTCCGCTGGAGCAGAAACCGTGGGGCCCGGACTTCGGCATGCAGCCGGTGATGTCGCTGACCTCCAGCCTGATTGCCGTGCGCGAGCATAAAGCCGGTGAACCGGTTGGCTACGGCGGCACCTGGGTCAGCGAACGTGATACTCGCCTCGGCGTGGTGGCGATGGGCTACGGCGACGGTTACCCGCGCGCGGCACCGTCCTGTACGCCCGTGCTGGTCAACGGTCGTGAAGTGCCGATTGTGGGCCGCGTGGCGATGGATATGGTCTGCGTTGATTTGGGCCCGAACGCCGAGGATAAAACCGGTGATGAAGTGATTATGTGGGGCGAAGGTCTGCCGGTTGAACGCATTGCTGAAATCACAAAAGTGAGTGCTTACGAACTTATTACACGCCTGACGTCGCGGGTGGCGATGAAGTATATCGATTAGTTTTACGCCGCTATTCCCCGGCGTCACTGCGTTCGGCCGGGCTACAATGTAAACGTAGCCTGGCCGAGCAACGCGACGCCGGGAAAAACCCACCAACTACCGCTCGACCTTCCTCCCCATCCGGTTTATTGTGTTATTTCCTGCCTTCTGTAAACCTGGAGAACCATCGCGTGTTTCAAAAAGTTGACGCCTATGCGGGCGACCCTATCCTTTCTTTAATGGAACGCTTTAAAGAAGATCCGCGCAGCGACAAAGTTAACCTCAGCATCGGCCTGTACTACAACGAAGACGGCATTATTCCGCAGCTTCAGGCGGTGGCCGAGGCCGAAGCGCGCCTTAACGCGCAGCCGCACGGCGCGTCGCTGTATCTGCCGATGGAAGGGCTGAACAGCTATCGCCATACTGTGGCTCCGCTGCTGTTTGGCGCCGATCACCCGGTTCTCCAGCAGCAGCGCGTAGCAACCATCCAGACGCTGGGCGGCTCTGGCGCGCTGAAGGTAGGTGCAGATTTCCTTAAGCGCTATTTCCCGGATTCCGGCGTCTGGGTCAGCGACCCAACCTGGGAAAACCATATCGCGATTTTTGAAGGCGCAGGCTTCAAGGTCGGTACCTATCCGTGGTTCGACAACGATACCAACGGCGTGCGCTATGATGCGCTGCTGGAAACGCTGAACACACTGCCAGCGCGCAGCATCGTGCTGCTGCATCCGTGCTGCCACAACCCAACCGGCGCAGATCTGACGCATGAGCAGTGGGACGGCGTGGTGGATGTGCTGAAAGCGCGTGACCTGATTCCGTTCCTCGACATCGCCTACCAGGGCTTTGGCGCGGGCATGGACGACGATGCCTACGCGATCCGCGCGATTGCCGACGCCGGCCTGCCAGCGCTGGTCAGCAACTCGTTCTCCAAAATCTTCTCCCTCTACGGCGAACGCGTTGGCGGCTTGTCGATTATCTGTGAAGATAACGACACCGCGCTGCGCGTATTGGGTCAGCTGAAAGCGACCGTGCGCCGCAACTACTCCAGCCCGCCGAACTTTGGCGCGCAGATTGTGGCTGCCGTGCTCGGAGATGCCGAGCTGAAAGCCAACTGGCTGGCGGAAGTGGAAGGGATGCGCACCCGCATTCTGGACATGCGTCAGGCGCTGGTGAACGTGCTGAAAGAAGAGATGCCGAACGGTAACTTCGATTATCTGCTCAAGCAGCGCGGCATGTTCAGCTACACCGGACTGAGCGCCGCGCAGGTCGATCGTCTGCGCGATGAGTTTGGCGTCTACCTGATTGCCAGCGGCCGTATGTGCGTGGCGGGCCTCAACAGCCGCAACGTGCAGCGCGTGGCAAAAGCGTTTGCTGCAGTGATGTAAGTAAGCACTCACGCTGGCTCGGAGGTATATTCTGAGCCAGCGTCATTTCAAAGCACTAAACTGTGATCCCCTTACTTTTTTCAGGATTATTCTGAGATAAACCTTTCAATCGTATCCCTCAGACGGTAAGGTCGCAGTGCTTTTATTTGAAGCAACACTCACTTTATTACAATAACGACTCGACGAATTAAGGGAAAACATGCGCAAGATCACGCAAGCTCTCAGTGCCGTCTGCTTGTTATTTGCACTGAATGCTTCGGTGACGGCTCACGCCTCGTCACCTTCTCCAATCTATCCAGGTACCGACGTTGCGAAGCTGGCCGAACAGGCTCCTATCCACTGGGTTTCCGTGGCGCAAATTGAAAACAGCCTGATGGGCCATCCGCCAATGGCGGTCGGTTTTGATATCGACGACACCGTGCTGTTCTCAAGCCCAGGCTTCTGGCGCGGGCAAAGAACCTACTCCCCGGACAGCCAGGACTACCTGAAGAACCCGGAGTTCTGGGAAAAAATGAATAACGGCTGGGACGCCTTCAGCATCCCGAAAGAAGTGGCCCGTTCGCTCATTGCGATGCACGTGAAGCGCGGCGACAGTATTTACTTCGTGACCGGTCGTAGCCAGACCAAAACCGAAACCGTCTCCAAAACGCTGCAGGATGATTTCCTGATCCCCGGTGCGAACATGAACCCGGTGATTTTTGCCGGTGACCACCCAGGTCAGAACACTAAGACCCAGTGGCTGAAAGAGAAGAACATCAGGGTGTTCTACGGTGATTCCGATAACGACATCACCGCAGCGCGTGAAGTGGGAGCCCGCGGTATCCGCGTCCTGCGCGCCTCTAACTCGACCTATCGCCCGCTGCCGCAGGCCGGTGCGTTTAACGAAGAAGTGATCGTTAACTCCGAGTACTAACGCCCTACCAATAAATGATGCTTTTTTAGTCAAAATCAGGCGCTGAAAGGTTTATCCTTTCGGCGTCTTGTTGCACACTGAGATGATGCTTTTTTGCACAGCGTGGTTGGCGAGACTGAGGAGTATAAAATGATGACCAGTTCGGATCTTCTGCAGTACTGCATGGCGAAGCGTGGCGCGGAACAGAGCGTACACAGCGACTGGAAAGCAACACAAATTAAAGTGGCCGACGTGCTGTTTGCGATGGTGAAGGATGTGGAAGACCGCCCGGCGGTGTCGCTGAAAACTAGCCCCGAACTGGCAGAACTGCTGCGCCAGCAGCATAAAGACGTTCGCCCAAGCCGCCATCTCAATAAAGCGCACTGGAGCACCATCTACCTGGATGGTTCGCTGCCAAGCTCACAAATTTACTATCTGGTGGATGCGTCGTATCAGCTGGCGGTGGATCTGCTGCCGGAAACGCTCCGACAGCAGATGTACTCGTGATTAACCCAGCAGAGGCTTCAGGAAGCGTGCCGTGTGCGAGGCTTCGCAGTTCGCCACCGTTTCTGGCGTACCGGAAACGAGGATTTCACCGCCGCCGCTGCCGCCTTCTGGACCGAGATCGACAATCCAGTCCGCGGTCTTAATCACGTCCAGGTTGTGCTCGATAACCACAATGGTGTTGCCCTGATCTCTCAGTTGATGCAGCACTTCCAGCAGTTGCTGGATGTCAGCAAAGTGCAGGCCGGTGGTTGGTTCGTCCAGAATATAGAGCGTTTGACCGGTGCCGCGTTTTGACAGCTCGCGCGCCAGCTTCACGCGCTGGGCTTCCCCGCCGGAGAGCGTGGTGGCCGATTGGCCGAGACGGATGTAGGTCAGGCCAACGTCCATCAGCGTTTGCAGCTTACGCGCCAGCGCCGGAACGGCATCGAAGAACTCACGTGCCTCTTCAATGGTCATATCCAGCACTTCGTGGATAGTCTTGCCCTTGTACTTAATCTCCAGCGTTTCGCGGTTATAGCGTTTGCCTTTGCACTGATCGCACGGCACATAGATATCCGGCAGGAAGTGCATTTCGACTTTGATGACGCCATCGCCCTGACAGGCTTCGCAGCGACCGCCACGGACGTTAAAGCTGAAACGGCCTGGCGTATAGCCGCGTGAACGCGATTCCGGCACGCCCGCAAACAGCTCACGCACTGGCGTAAAGACACCGGTGTAGGTAGCCGGGTTGGAACGCGGAGTACGGCCAATCGGGCTCTGGTCTATATCGATAACTTTATCGAAATGCTCCAGCCCCTGAACGTCGCGGTATGGTGCCGGTTCAGCGATGGTGGCGCCGTTTAACTGGGTCTGGGCAATCGGGAACAGCGTGTCGTTAATCAGCGTCGATTTACCGGAACCGGAAACGCCGGTGATGCAGGTAAACAGACCGACCGGTAGCGTCAGGGTCACGTCTTTCAGGTTATTACCCGTGGCGCCCGTCAGCTTAAGCACTTTTTCCGGGTTTGCCGGCACGCGGTTTTTCGGCACTTCAATTTTGCGTTTGCCGCTCATGAACTGCCCGGTTAACGACTCTGGCACCGCCATAATGTCGTCCAGCGTCCCTTCAGCGACCACCTGGCCACCGTGAACCCCCGCGCCTGGGCCAATATCGATAACGTGGTCGGCGGCGCGAATGGCGTCTTCGTCGTGCTCGACCACAATCACCGTATTGCCGAGGTTGCGCAGGTGAATCAGCGTGCCGAGCAGACGTTCGTTGTCGCGCTGGTGCAGGCCGATAGACGGCTCATCCAGCACGTACATCACGCCAACCAGCCCCGCGCCAATCTGGCTTGCCAGACGGATACGCTGCGCCTCGCCGCCGGAGAGGGTCTCTGCGGAGCGGGAAAGCGTCAGGTAATTGAGGCCGACGTTGACCAGGAACTTCAGACGGTCACCGATCTCTTTCAGTACTTTTTCTGCAATTTGCGCGCGCTGGCCGGAGAGCTTCAGGTTATTGAAGAAGTCCATCGCGTGACCGATGCTCATGTCGGAGATGGTTGGCAGCGGCGTATTTTCAACGTATACGTGACGCGCTTCGCGACGCAGGCGGGTGCCGTCGCAGCTGGCACACGGACGGTTGCTGATGAACTTCGCCAGCTCCTCGCGTACCGCGCTGGATTCCGTCTCTTTATAGCGGCGCTCCATGTTGTGCAGCACGCCTTCGAACGGATGGCGGCGCACGGACGTATCGCCACGGTCGTTAATGTATTTGAATTCAATCGACTCTTTACCGGAGCCGTAGAGAATCGCTTTCTGCGCAGCGGCATCAAGGCTTTCCCACGGTGCTTCAACGTCGAATTCGTAGTGTTCTGCCAGCGATTTGAGCATCTGGAAGTAATAGAAGTTACGACGATCCCAGCCGCGAATCGCGCCGCCGGCCAGCGACAGCTCTGGATTCTGGATCACGCGGTCAGGGTCGAAATACTGCTGCACGCCGAGGCCGTCACAGGTTGGACACGCGCCCGCCGGGTTGTTGAACGAGAACAGGCGTGGTTCAAGCTCGCGCATGCTGTAGCCGCAGATAGGGCAGGCGAAGTTGGCGGAGAACAGCAGCTCTTCCGCTTTCGGGTCGTCCATATCGGCGACCACCGCCGTGCCGCCGGAGAGCTCCAGTGCGGTTTCAAACGATTCCGCCAGACGCTGCGTCAGGTCATCGCGTACTTTAAAGCGGTCAATCACCACTTCGATGGTGTGTTTCTTCTGCAGCTCGAGCTTCGGTGGATCGGAAAGGTCACAGACTTCACCGTCGATACGCGCGCGGATATAGCCCTGGCTTGCCAGGTTTTCCAGCGTTTTGGTGTGCTCACCCTTACGCTCTTTAATGATCGGGGCCAACAGCATCAGGCGTTTACCTTCCGGCTGCGACAGCACGTTATCGACCATCTGGCTGACGGTTTGCGCCGCCAGCGGCACATCGTGATCCGGGCAGCGCGGCTCGCCTACGCGAGCGTAAAGCAAACGCAGGTAGTCGTGAATTTCGGTAATGGTACCGACCGTCGAACGCGGGTTGTGTGACGTCGACTTCTGCTCGATAGAAATCGCAGGCGACAGCCCTTCAATATGATCGACATCCGGCTTTTCCATCAGCGACAGGAACTGGCGCGCATAGGCAGAAAGCGATTCTACATAGCGACGCTGCCCCTCGGCGTAAAGAGTGTCAAAAGCCAGTGAGGATTTGCCAGACCCGGACAGCCCGGTCACAACAATCAGTTTGTCGCGAGGGATGACGAGGTTGATATTTTTGAGATTATGGGTGCGGGCGCCCCGAACTTCGATCTTATCCATTCACCTTTCCCGGTAGAGGAGATACACGGATTGCCTGGTTTGTTAGAAGGACAAACGGCAGAAACGGCTAATTATGACACAACTTAACCTGAATGAATATACAGTATTGGAATGCCGATTCTGGATGCTGATGAAAATTGCAGCGGGATAAGATGTTTAGTGGAATCTGTCTCGCAGCTACCAAAATACCGTCTGGAAATGATACACTGGCGCGTTTACACTTAATCAAGATTCATATTTCAGGAGAGACAAACATGGCCAGCAGAGGCGTAAACAAGGTGATTCTCGTCGGTAACCTGGGCCAGGACCCGGAAGTACGCTACATGCCGAATGGTGGCGCAGTTGCCAACATTACGCTGGCGACTTCCGAATCCTGGCGCGACAAAGCGACCGGTGAAATGAAAGAGCAGACTGAATGGCACCGCGTTGTGCTGTTCGGCAAGCTGGCGGAAGTAGCAGGCGAATACCTGCGTAAAGGCTCTCAGGTCTACATTGAAGGCCAGCTGCGTACCCGTAAATGGACCGATCAGTCCGGTGCTGAAAAATACACCACCGAAGTCGTGGTTAACGTTGGCGGCACCATGCAGATGCTGGGTGGCCGTCAGGGCGGCGGTGCACCAGCAGGTGGCGGCCAGCAGCAGCAGGGCGGTTGGGGCCAGCCTCAGCAGCCACAGGGCGGCAACCAGTTCAGCGGCGGCGCGCAGTCTCGTCCGCAGCAGCAGTCCGCTCCGGCACCGTCTAACGAACCACCGATGGACTTCGACGACGATATCCCGTTCTGATTATTCGCCGTCCTGACGGCATTTATCAAAACGACACAAACCCTGCTTCGGCAGGGTTTTTGCTTTTTTAATGCGCACCATCAGCTCACATCAGCACCGCTTCGGTGCGGACATTGCCCCGCGTTAACCTTCTCTTTTTCCCTTTGGTTTACATAACTCCAAGATAATTAACAAAAATAACAGTTGGCACGTTTTGTGCCTACATCAGTGTATACACTCATGTAGGCAAGGTGCAGACGATGACTCAAATCCAATCAGCTAAATGTATGCAGGGCATGGCCGTTGCGCCGCACTCGCTGGCCGCGGAAAGCGCGGTGGCCGTTTTGCGTGATGGCGGTAATGCGGTTGAGGCGATGGTGGCGGCAGCGGCGACCATTGCGGTGGTTTACCCGCATATGAACGGCATCGGCGGCGATGGATTCTGGTTAATCTCAAAGCCGGGTGAAGCACCGGTGGCGATCCAGGCCTGCGGCTTTGCGGCAGAGAATGCGAATATCGATTTTTATCGTCAGGCGGGCTACGAGCAGGTTCCGGTGCGCAGCCCGTTGGCGGCCAATACCGTCGCTGGTACGGTGGGCGGTTGGGAACGTGCGCTGGAGTGGGCAGGGGAGCAGAGAGGCAACGCGCCGCTGCCGCTAACGCGCCTGCTGAACGATGCCATCCACTATGCGCGTCATGGCGTACCGGTGAGCGAAGGGCTGCATCAACAAATCACCGCGCGTTTGCCACATCTCGGTCAGTACCCCGGTTTTCGCAGCCTGTTTGCACCAGAAGGTCAGGCGCTTGGTCCCGACGATCTGCTGCTTCAACCTGCGCTCGCTAACACTCTGGAGCGGTTGGCAACTCACGGACTGAGTGATTTTTACCATGGTGAAACGGCCAGACTGATTGCCTGCGAACTGGAGGCGGCTGGAAGCCTGCTGCGCTTTAGCGACTTTGACGCTTTTCGCGCGGCGCGGGTGAAACCGCTGGCGCTGGAAACGGAGATTGGGACGGTTTATAACCTGCCGCCACCGTCGCAGGGCCTGGTCTCGCTGCTGATTACCGGCATTATCGAGCAGCAGCGTAAAAAGGGGGCTATTGCCGACGAAGCCGATTTTGTCCACCTTTGCGTCGAAGCAACCAAACTGGCGTTCACCCTGCGCGATCGCCATATCACCGATCCGGCCCATATGACCCTCGACCCACAGTCGCTGCTGACGGCAGACAGTATCGCTCAGCTTAGCGCACAGATTGTGCCCGACCGGGCACAGGCCTGGGGCAAAGGGCGCGGGCCTGCGGACACCATCTGGATGGGGGTTATCGACAGTTCCGGCACCGCCGTTAGCTTTATCCAGAGCATTTATCATGAGTTTGGCAGTGCGGTGATCCTCGCCGATAGCGGCATCATCTGGCAAAACCGCGGCAGCAGCTTTTCGCTTGATCCGAACGCCACCAACCCATTACAGCCGGGCCGCCTACCGTTCCATACCCTCAACCCAGGGCTGGCGCGTCTGGCCAACGGCGACGTGCTGGTGTACGGCAGCATGGGTGGAGATGGTCAGCCGCAGACGCTGGCGGCGATCTTTGACCGCATTCTCCACCAGAATATGACCCCGCAGGCGGCCGTGGCCGCTCCGCGCTGGCTGTTAGGGCGCACCTGGGGAGAAAGCAGCGATACGCTTAAGATTGAAAGCCGCCTTAGAGCGGCGACTACCGACACCCTCAAACAGTACGGCCATGACGTCGATATTTACCCCCCTTATGACGACCTCATGGGGCATGCCGGGGCAATCCTCCGGCACTGCAACGGCATGCTGGAAGGCGGCAGCGACCCACGTAGCGACGGTGGCGTTGCCCGCTGGTAACCCAGCATTTTCCAAATGAAACATTCGCGGAATGATGAGGCGTGCTGGGCGCGCCCGCGTTCTGACGACATTTTTTCGTCTATTGGAGCGTAAAATGACCGTTCTCAGAGAACCTTTGGTAGCACCAAAATTTGGCAAATGGGCGCAGCTGGTGCTGGGTCTTATCTGTATGGCCTCAATCTCCAGCCCGCAGTACGTGTGGACGCTGCTGACCAAACCGCTGACGGAAAAGTTGGGCGTCGGCTTGCCGGAGCTGCAGGTAACCTTTTCGCTGCTGATTATTCTGCAGACCTTCTTTTCTCCCTTCCAGGGACGGCTGGTTGAACGATTTGGCCCCCGGTTGTTGATTTCAATCGGCACGGTGATGGCTGGGCTAAGCTGGGTGCTCTCCGCGCATATCAATGGCCTGATGGCGCTCTACCTGGTCTACGGCTGCATCGGTGGGTTGGGCACCGGGATTGTGTACATTGGTGTCGTTGGGCTGATGGTGAAGTGGTTCCCGCAAAACCGGGGTTTTGCCGCAGGGGCAGTGGCGGCGGGTTACGGTATGGGGGCGATTTTGACCACCTTCCCGATCTCGATTTCGCTGGGCAGTTATGGGCTCGAGCAGACCATGACCGTGTTCGGTATCGTCTTTGCTATCGTCGGGCTATTGGCCAGTCAGGGGCTGAGCTTGCCACCCAATTCGACTGCGCTGCCGGTTAGCCGGAAAATCGTGCAGGGGACGCGTCAGTTCACCTCTCGCGAAATGCTGCGCCAGCCTCTGTTCTGGCTGATGTTTGCCATGATGGCGATGATGTCGACCTCCGGGCTGATGGTGACCTCGCAAATGGCCATCTTTGCCGAAGATTTTGGCATCAGTAAAGCCGTGGTGTTCGGCATGGCCGCGCTGCCGTTGGCATTGACCATCGACCGCTTTACCAACGGTTTGACCCGCCCGTTGTTTGGTTTTATTTCTGACCGCTACGGTCGTGAAAAAACCATGTTCATTGCCTTCGCCCTTGAAGGGGTAGCGATGACGCTATGGCTGGCTTGTCGGGAGGATCCGATGCTGTTTGTGCTGCTCTCCGGGGTGGTGTTCTTCGGCTGGGGTGAAATCTTCTCGCTGTTCCCTTCTACGCTGACCGACACGTTTGGCAGCGAGAATGCCGCCTCAAACTACGGCTGGCTGTATATCTCGCAGGGGATTGGTTCCATTTTCGGTGGGCCGCTGGCCGCGTTGCTATACCAGCACACTCAAGGGTGGCACGTGGTCTTCGGCTGTGCAATTGCCCTTGATTTCATCACTGCGGGGCTGGCACTGTGGGTGCTGAAACCCTGGCGTGCGCGCTTTATTCGCCAGCACAGTTAATTGCGGAGCACTTATGACGGTCACGACATCGGAACCTACGCCGCTTCTTGCGCATTCGGAACGGGTATTTCTGCAGCTACGGCAGGAAATTTATCAGTTCGTCCTGCTGCCCGGCGATCGCTTTACAGAGGTGGACATCGCCCGGCGGCTGGGATGTTCCCGCACGCCGGTTCGCGAAGCGCTGCTGTTGCTGCAAAACGAGGGGCTGGTCAGACGCTGCCTGCGTAACGGCTGGGAAGTGTTCCCCATTGATTTCGATGTCTATGAAGACCTGTACGAGACCCGCGCGCTGATTGAAGTGAATTCGGTGCGCAGTCTGTGCAGCTCGACGTCAGCAAAAGTGAAGCGTGAGGTGCTTGCCGGGCTGAAGGCTGTCTGGCAGGTTGCGCCGGAAGTCGCGCTGGCGTGTGATGATATCGCTTCGCTGGACGAGCAGTTTCATCTGGCGCTAACCGAGGCGGCAGGCAATCGAGAGTTGACGGCGATTCTGACCAATATAACCAACCGTATTCGTATTATGCGGCGGCTCGATTTTGAATATGAAACCCGGATAACCCAGACTTACAAAGAGCACGCAGAGTTGCTGGAGGCAATTGAACAACGTGACGAAGCGCGGGCGGTAGCGCTGATCGCCGCGCATATTCAGGATGCTTACAAAGGTGCCAGCACCATTACTCTGCGCCGCTTGCAAGGTGTGCGGGTTAAGCAAATTCTGTAACCGGTGCTATCCGGCATTTTTATCGGAAGCGGGCAGAATCGGCGGTTTTCCCGTCGCCGCCCGCTTCCTGTTCATTTCGTCGAGAATCAGCCGATAAGCGATGTAGTACTTATAAATATTGCCAACGTAGGTCACCGTCTCTGCACCTATCTTCTCGGCGGCCAGATTCTCCACGTTGCCAAACCAGATGTTCGGATTAAAACCGCGCTTCTGCGTCTCTACCCGTAAACGCGCAATCCGCGCCGGACCCGCGTTATAAGAGGCAAATGAGAACAGTGCCTTATCCAGCTGTGTCATCGGTTCGTCGCCGTAGTAGCGGTCGATCATCCAGCGCATATACTTCACCCCGGCGTGAATATTGGGGTCGAGCTGTTTGATATCGCCGACCTTCAGCTCTTTGCCGGTTTTCGGCATCACCTGCATCACGCCGATGGCCCCGACGTGACTGCGCACCGATTGATTCAACCGCGACTCCTGGTAGCCCTGCGCCGCCATCAGCAGCCAGTCTACGTCATAGCGATCGCCATATTTCCTGAACACCTCCACCATCTTCAGAAACTTACGCCGTTCTTTTTCCGCCGCCGCGTTCTTCACGTATTTCGCGCTCTTCAGGTAACGCAGCAGCAGCGTATTGCCCAGCGTGCTGCCCTGGCGGTTATCTTTCACAAAGTCGTTAAGTTCGGCGAGGAGTTTGGGATTATCTTTGCGCACCGCCCAGGCGATGCTGCCGTTATCGCGCAGCACCACATCCTCATGTACCTGAATTTTGGGGAAGACCTGCTGCCAGAAAACCGCCTTGTGATGGTCAACGACCGTCAGTGGAATAAGCCCGGCGTTGAGCATCTCCAGCAGATCTTCATCCTCCAGCGCCTCCGGGGCGGCTTTGATGATGATCGGTGGTTTTGCCGCTTTGACGAACTGCGCGTTGAGCGCGGTCAGGCTCTCGTAATAGCTCGATGATTGGCGTACAAACACCGTTTTCCCGGAGAGGTCATCCAGGCTTTTGATCTGCGGTGACGCGGGGCCAGAAATCAGCAGCTCTTTGATACCGTTATAGATAGGATGGGTAAAAGCGACCGCCTGCTGGCGGGATGGCGTGATGGTCAGGTTGGCGGCGGCGATATCGCCTTTCCCCTCGTTGAGGGCGGTAAACAGGTTATCGCGGGTCACCGGCACAAAAATAATCCGCACCTTGAGGTGCTTTTGCTTAAGCTTCTTATCCTTCGCCAACTGCGCGTTCAGGCTGCGCTCAAAGGCGGCGAAAATATCGTGCGTTGCGCCGCGCTGCTGGCCTTTATCGATAAAAAAGAAGGTCTTACTGTAGGTGGTTAAAACACGAATCACGCGACGGTCAAGCATGCCGGGCAGGTCGCCTTTCCACGGCTGCATGATGCTCTCGATATTCACTTCCAGCGCGTCGCTTTGTTCATCCGGTTTGGGGGCGGCATAAACCGGGGTGGACAGCAACAGGGCGCTTAAACAGAAGGTCATGAGGCGATGAAAAGGGATGGCGTTCATGGTGCGGCACTCCGCAAGGCGCATCCGTCAATTTTAGTCGAATATGGCTAAAAAGCCTGGTGGGCGTGTGGCTTTTTCAGGCCGCCGGAGGCAGCTATCTGGTTAGCATCGATGGCAACCGCTACAATGCACATTTTGTGCCATGGAGAGACATGATGACCAGCCTGAATCGGATGCTGTCGGTACTTGACCTGTTCACTGCAGAACGCCCCGTGTGGGAAGCCGACCGTATCGTGGAAGCGCTGGGATGCTCCACGCCCACTGGCTATCGCTACCTGAAAGAACTGATGCATGCTGGCCTGCTGCAGCGCTTTAACGGTGGCTATTATGCGCTGGGGCCGCGCATCACCCTGCTGGATTATGTCATTCGCAGCACCGACCCGCTGCTGGCTGCCAGCATCCCGCAGATGCGTGAGCTGGTGAAGCAGACGGGCTGCCACTGCACGCTCTCCAGGCTTGATGGCGATGTGTTTCTCGACTTGCATCACGAGTCCTCGACTCAGGAAATTGCGTTGATTTACGGCCGAGGCCGCCCGCGCCCGATGTTTTCCGGCAGCGCGCCAAAGGTGGTGATCGCCAACCAAACCTCGAAGCAGCAGCGTGGGCTGTACGAACGTTTTCGTGAAGAGGTGCTGGTGGCTGGATTAGGCGAAACGGAAGAGGCGTTCCTGAAACGGATGCTGCAAATTCGCAAAGCGGGCTGCTACCGGGCGGATGAGGAGCTAGCGGCGGGGGTGTCATCGCTGTCGGTGCCGCTGCGTTTCGCGCCAAAAGAGCACTGCGCCGCGCTGGCACTGGTCTCATCGACTCAACATTTTGCGCAAAGCAACGTGGGGGAGTGGCAGGAGAAACTCAAAAAAGCGGCCCGGCGTATTGCGTTGGCCTTAGACGGAGAATAGCCGCATTCAGACAATAAAAAACCCCGCCGTGGCGGGGTTTTCTGTAATTAATAGAGCGCGACCGGCCATTCTGGCGGCGTCTGACTCATCACTTCAACCATCACATCTTTGATATTGTTAAAGATAGTGGAAATCTCGACCAGGGTAATCCCTAAAAGGCTCGTGGCAAACCAGCAGGCGGCGGCCAGACCCAGCATGCTGCAAATAGCACCCAGACCGATGTAGTCAGCTTTACGGAGTTTGATTTTCAGGGTACTAGCAACGAACATCAGCACGGCGCTGGTTAACGGCCAGCGTAACAGCGTAACGCCTGCGGTAAGTGAAAGCATGGGACCTTTTCCTCAGAGATAAACAACAAGCTGCCCTGACAGCACTTGTGTAATGAGGCTCTGGGCGCTCTGGCTATCTGAAGGCATTCACAAATTGAGTGAAACGGTGTTTCTGTTTCATCTCATTGTGTGAACTATATCACGTTTGTTGTTTTATTCACCAGAGGTAAACGCAGGATTTTTGTCAATCCAATAACCACTCTTAATGAAGGGGTAAGGCCACCACACGCGGTGCGGCAGCCTGAATGCGGATTAGGCGGAGATCTGGTGACGGTAGTCTGTCGGCGTGCGGTCGAACTCGCGGCGGAATACGCGTGAGAAGGTCTGCTGCGAGACGTAGCCGAGATCCATGGCGATATCAAAAATAGGCCGCTGGGTGGTGCGTAGCGCCTCTGCGGCAAGCAGCAGGCGTCGCTGGCGGATGTAGTCACCCAGCGTCTGATGCATCACGGTGCGGAACATTCTTTGCAGATACCACTTTGAGTAGCCGGACTTACGGGCCACGATGTCGATATTAAGCGGTTGATCGATATGTTCATCTATCCATTCAATTAGCGTCTGAATAATTTCCCGATGGGACATAAGGCTCTCCCCGTTGTCTATTTTCGCGTCGATTTCTGTTCTGTCGGCGAGTATAATTCCTCAAGTTAACTTGAGGTAAAGCGGATTATGGAAAAAAAATCGACGAGAATAAAAACGCTGCTTTCACCGGGTGAAGTAGCGAAACGAACTGGTGTTGCGGTATCAGCGCTGCATTTTTATGAAAGCAAAGGGTTGATTCGTAGCACGAGAAATAGCGGTAATCAGCGGCGCTATAAGCGTGATGTTTTGCGTTACGTGGCGATTATCAAAATTGCCCAGCGGTTAGGGATCCCGCTCGGCACTATCGGCGAATCGCTGCGCGTTCTACCAGAAAACCACACGCTGGGGCCGAAAGACTGGAAGCATTTCACCACGCAGTGGCGCGAAGAGCTGGATAAACGCATCCACGCGATGGAAGCCTTACGCGACCAACTGAATGGCTGCATCGGCTGCGGCTGTATGTCGTTGCGCGACTGCCCGCTGCGTAACCCCGGCGATAAACTGGGGGAAGAAGGAACCGGGGCACGTTTGCTGGAAGAGGAATAATCCTTATGCCTTCCTCCCCGGAAAATTGCGACATTTTTGCCATAGAAATGTTGCTGGATTGCGCATGAACGATAACGTTTGCGCATGGGTTGACCAATTCTTCATCGGCATTCGTTAATTTTCATAAACCAGGGCAAACTTCTGTTGAAAAAAGGGGCATAAAAGCCAGATAATCGTTTGCCTTCAAATTTCGGACGCATCTTACGCCGAAAATGAGCGGGTCAACCTTATCTCGCACACGCGGAGAATAAGGAATTCCGAATATCGTTTTGTCTGCGCGGAGTTAATCGTTTGCTTTTTTGTGGCTCCCCTATTGCCGCAAGTAGCACATGGAGATGACGCTTAGCTGGAAGTGGATGTTCCACCACGCAGACGAACGAATGATAAAAACTCTCAGGGGATGTTTTCTATGTCTACGCCTTCAGCGCGTACCGGCGGTTCTTTAGACGCCTGGTTTAAAATTTCTGCACGTGGTAGCTCCGTTCGTCAGGAGATTGTCGCCGGTCTCACTACCTTCCTGGCGATGGTTTACTCGGTGATCGTGGTGCCGGGCATGCTGGGTAAAGCCGGTTTCCCACCGGCGGCGGTCTTCGTTGCCACCTGCCTGGTGGCCGGTGTCGGTTCTATCGTGATGGGCCTGTGGGCAAACCTGCCGCTGGCGATCGGCTGTGCAATTTCACTGACCGCCTTCACCGCCTTCAGCCTGGTACTGGGCCAGCACATCAGCATTCCGGTTGCGCTGGGCGCGGTATTCCTGATGGGTGTACTGTTTACCATCATTTCTGCTTCCGGTATCCGTAGCTGGATTTTGCGCAATCTGCCGCAGGGCATTGCGCACGGTACGGGCATTGGTATCGGCCTGTTCCTGCTGCTGATCGCCGCGAACGGTGTGGGCATGGTAGTGAAAAACCCACTGGACGGCCTGCCGGTTGCGCTGGGTCAGTTCGATAGTTTCCCGGTCATTATGACGCTGGTCGGTCTGGCGATGATCATCGGTCTGGAGAAACTGAAGGTACCGGGCGGCATTCTGCTGACCATCATCGGTGTCTCCATCGTCGGTCTGATTTTCGATCCCAACGTACACTTCTCCGGCGTGTTCGCGATGCCATCGCTGAGCGATGACAAAGGCAACTCGCTGATCGGCAGCCTTGATATTATGGGCGCGCTGAACCCGGTTGTGCTGCCAAGTGTACTGGCGCTGGTGATGACCGCGGTGTTTGACGCCACCGGTACTATCCGTGCGGTCGCCGGTCAGGCAAACCTGCTGGATAAAGACGGCCAGATTATCAATGGCGGCAAAGCGCTGACCACTGACTCCCTGAGCAGCGTGTTCTCGGCAGTTGTGGGCGCATCCCCGGCAGCGGTCTATATTGAATCCGCAGCGGGTACGGCAGCAGGCGGTAAAACCGGTTTAACGGCGATCACCGTCGGCATCCTGTTCCTGCTGATTCTGTTCCTCTCCCCGCTTTCTTACCTGGTTCCAGGCTATGCCACTGCACCTGCGCTGATGTACGTCGGCCTGCTGATGCTGAGCAACGTGGCGCGCATCGACTTCAACGACTTCGTTGACGCGATGTCCGGGCTTATCACTGCCGTGATGATCGTGCTGACCTGTAACATCGTTACCGGCATCATGATTGGCTTCGCGACCCTGGTGATTGGCCGCGTGGTTTCCGGTGAATGGCGTAAGCTGAACATCGGCACCGTGATTATTGCGGCGGCGCTGGTGGCGTTCTATGCGGGCGGTTGGGCGATTTAATCTCGCCACTGCCGTACAAAAAACCCGCCTGATGGCGGGTTTTTTGTAGCCCGGACTTTTTTTCTATTTTCAGCCACCTCTCGTTTCCTTTTGCGTTAATCTGGGTAACGTAAACTCGGAAGCACGACGCTTCATGTTTTGAATAATAAGACAACGCTGTAAACAGGGAACGCATGGAAATATTCTTTACCATACTCATCATGACTCTCGTGGTTTCGCTCTCCGGGGTGGTTACGCGCGTAATGCCCTTCCAGATCCCACTTCCATTAATGCAAATCGCCATCGGTGCGCTGCTGGCGTGGCCGACGTTTGGTTTGCACGTTGAATTTGACCCGGAACTGTTCCTCGTTCTGTTCATCCCGCCGCTGCTGTTTGCCGACGGCTGGAAAACGCCGACCCGCGAGTTTATTGAGCATGGGCGAGAGATCCTCGGGCTGGCGCTGGCGTTAGTGCTGGTGACGGTGGTGGGGATTGGCTTCCTGATCTACTGGATTGTGCCGGGTATTCCGTTGATTCCGGCCTTTGCGCTGGCAGCCGTGCTGTCACCGACTGACGCCGTGGCGCTCTCAGGGATTGTCGGGGAAGGGCGCATCCCGAAAAAAATCATGGGGATTCTGCAGGGGGAGGCGCTGATGAACGACGCCTCTGGCCTGGTGTCGCTGAAGTTTGCCGTCGCGGTAGCGATGGGCACGATGGTGTTTACCGTCGGTGGCGCCACGGTGGAATTCCTCAAAGTGGCGATTGGCGGCATCCTGGCGGGCTTTGTGGTCAGCTGGTCCTACGGTCGCTCAATGCGCTTCCTCAGCCGCTGGGGCGGTGACGAACCGGCCACGCAGATTGTGCTGCTGTTCCTGCTGCCGTTCGCTTCTTATCTGATCGCCGAACATATCGGGGTTTCCGGTATCCTCGCGGCGGTAGCGGCCGGGATGACCATCACCCGTTCCGGCGTGATGCGAACCGCACCGCTGGCGATGCGCCTGCGTGCCAACAGCACCTGGGCGATGCTGGAGTTTGTGTTTAACGGCATGGTGTTCCTGCTGTTGGGCCTGCAATTGCCGGATATCCTCGAAAGCTCGCTGGTAGCTGCAGAGGCTGACCCGAACGTCGAAACCTGGATGCTGTTTACCGATATTATCCTGATCTACGCCGCGCTGATGCTGGTGCGTTTTGGCTGGCTGTGGACGATGCGCAAGCTGAGCCAACGCTTCCTGAAAAAGAAACCGATGGAGTTTGGTTCATGGACCACCCGTGAGCTGCTGATCTCTTCCGTGGCCGGTGTGCGCGGGGCGATTACCCTGGCCGGTGTGCTCTCCATTCCGCTGCTGCTGCCTTCTGGCGATGCGTTCCCGGCGCGCTATGAGCTGATTTTCCTCGCCGCAGGGGTCATTCTGTTCTCGCTGTTTGTCGGGGTGATTGCGCTGCCGATTCTGCTGCGTCATATCGAATCAACCGATAACGTTCAGCAACGTAAAGAAGAGCGTTTGGCGCGGGCCGCCACGGCTGATGTGGCGATTGTCGCCATCCAGAAAATGGAAGAGCGTCTTGCTGCGGATACCACCGAGAATATCGATAACCAGCTGCTGACCGAGGTCAGTTCGCGCGTGATTGGTAACCTGCGTCGTCGCGTTGATGGGCGTAACGATGTGGAAACCTCAATGCTGGAAGAGCAGCTTGAACGCCGCTTCCGCCTCGCGGCGCTACGTTCTGAACGCGGGGAGCTGTACCACCTGCGTGCGACGCGCCAGATCAGCAACGAGACCCTGCAGAAGCTGTTGCATGACCTCGATCTGCTGGAAGCGCTGTTGATTGAAGATGCGTAGTTAAACTCGGCGCCGCCCCGGCTACGGTGATATATCGTAGCCCGGGCGAGGCGTTTACGCCGACCCCGGGGATGGCACCGTGTCTACTCCGGCACCTTAAACCCCTCGCAGCACTTCAGCCACGCCTGGGCGCTGTGAGACAAATACACCCCTTCCCGCCAAATCATGCCCAACTGCCAACGCAGATCGCTTTCAAGCGGCAGCCAGCGCAGGGTTTTCTCATCAAGCCTGCGGCAAATTGGCTCCGGCAGAATTGCCACGCCAACGCCCGCCTGGACCATCGCTGCCAGAAAATCCCACTGCCCGCTACGTACCGCAATACGCGGCTTGACGTTGTGGCGCGCAAACAGCTGCATCAGCTGGCGGCTCAGCGCAAAGTCTTCGTTGTAGATAAGCAAAGGATGCGCGGCAAGCTGCTGTGGTGAAACCGAGGTCTGTTCCAGCCAGTCGCCGGAGCGCGGCACCAGCACGCAAAGGGGGTGACTGAACAAGAGCCGGGTAGTGAGTGCGCTCTCTTCTTCCACCGGCAGCGCCGTCATCGCCAGATCCAGCTCGCCGTTCATTACCGCCTGCTGCACGGTTAGCCCGCCACCCTCGGAGATTTTCAGCTCCACGCTGGGATAGCGCTGGCGAAACAGGCTAATGGGTCCGGCCATCAGCATGCCAACCATCGGTGGAATACCGAGGCGCAGCACGCCTTTGTTGAGATGGTTAATGTCGCTAAGCTCGGCCTCCAGCTGGCGAAATTCGTCGAGGATCGCCAGCCCGCGGTCGAACACCACCTGCCCGGTATCGGTCATCAACAGCTTACGGCCGTCGCGAATGAGCAGGGTGCAGTTCAGCTCATCTTCCAGATTTTTGAGCATCTTACTGATGGTGGGTTGCGTCACGAAGAGCTTCTCCGCCGCGCGGGTAAAGCTCTGCTGACGAACGACTTCGACAAAGTAGCGCAGCGTTCTGATGTCCATGATTATGCCTCTTAACTATGCTACCGATGAGTTTAATTCATTTTTGTCATCATCGTTGTCTCACTATACTGTGCCTCTCTCATTTTTTCTGGACATCCCTCCATGGCTGAGGCCTTAGGGCGCGTTGTGCCCTCCGTTTTAAACCGTCTCCAGGTTCCGGTGCAGGTTGTGCTGTATGCGGGTCTGTTTGTGTTTGCTGACTATCTGGTGAACCGGTGGCATCTGCCGCTGCCCGCTAACCTGGTGGGCATGGTGCTGCTGCTGGCGCTGATTGTCTGCCATATCGTGCCGCTGAAATGGGTTCGCGCCGGGTCGCGCTGGCTGCTGGCGGAAATGCTGCTGTTCTTTGTGCCGGCAGTGGTGGCGGTGGTGAACTATGCCCAACTGCTGATGGTCGACGGCTGGCGGATATTTGTGGTGATTGCGCTGAGCACGATGATGGTGCTGGCGGCGACCGCATGGGTGGTCGATAAGGTTTATCGCTACGAACTGAAGCGGATGCGCCATGAGTAACTTTCAGCTGAGCGTGCTGTGCCTGGCGATTACGCTGGTGCTCTACTTTGCCAACAAACGCCTCTACCGCCGCTTTCGCAAGCTGCCGCTGATGCCGCTGGTGCTGACCCCGGTGTTATTGGTGCTGATGCTGGTGTTCGGCCATATCTCCTATCAGAACTACATGGGCGAAGCGCACTGGTTGCTGTGGCTACTCGGCCCAGCGACCATTGCGTTTGCGGTGCCGGTGTACGACAACCTGGCGATCATCAAACGTCACTGGATGTCGCTGTCGGCAGGGGTGATCACGGCGACGGTAGTCGCGGTGACCAGTTCGGTGTGGCTGGCACGCCTGTTTACGCTGCCGGATGAAATCCAACGTAGCCTGGCGGTGCGTTCCATTACCACGCCGTTTGCTCTGGCGGCGGCGAAATCCCTCGGCGGTCAGCCTGAGCTGGTGGCGCTGTTTGTGGTGGTGACCGGCGTATTCGGCATGGCGATTGGCGACGTACTGTTCCTGCGCTTATCCATTCGTGAAGGGATGGCAAAAGGCGCGGGCTTCGGCGCGGCATCGCACGGTGCCGGGACGGCGCGCTCCTATGAGCTGGGGCCGCAGGAAGGTGTGGTGGCAAGCCTGGTGATGATGCTGTCCGGCGTGGTGATGGTGCTGGTGGCGCCGTTAGTGGGCTGGATAATGTTCTGATGCTGCTGCCGGGTGGCGCTGCGCTTACCCGGCCTACAAGGGCGCAATCCCGTAGGCCTGATAAGCGACGCGCCATCAGGAAAAACTAGCGATTCAACCGCCGCACAATGCGCTCCACCTGCTGGCGGAAATCGGCGACCACTTCAGCGGTCGTCTGCTTACCGAGGTCGAGCTTTTCGCGGGCCGAGGTAAACTGATCGATAACCTGCAAATCCTCAATATACGGCGTGGCGACAGCGGTGGTGTGCAGCGACTGCGCCTGGCGTAATCCGGCAACGACCGGGTCATTCGGGTCAATCACCCCTTTTTCGGTGAGCAGCGTTTCTGCCGCCTTGTTCAGCGGAATACCGCGCTCCAGCCCCAATGCTTCAACCGACTGCGGGTCGCTGACCAGGAAGTTCAGCAATATCGCCGCCTCTTTCGGATGTTTGGTCGACTTCGCCACCGAGAACATCTGCGAGGTTTTAAAGTAGACGCCGGACTCATCCGTTCCCGGTTGCATCACATAGTCGCCGAGCACCAGTTTCGCCGGTGGCGTCATGTTGTTGGCAAACATCCGGATGGTGATATTCCAGGTGAACAGACCGCCCCATTCGCCGTTAATCCATGGCTTCATCTCATACAGATTGCCCTTGCCGTAGGCGGAGAGCGTTTTCGGTGACGGCAGCACGTGGTCATCGCTCAGCCGCTTCACAAAGTTGAAGGCCTCAATCCACTGCGCCTCATCCCAGGCAAACTTACCGTCGCTGTTGAACATCGGCTGCTGGTGTGTCTGCATCATGTAGGCGTTGAGCAGCAGGATCACGTCCTGATCGACCATGGTGTACGGATAGTAGTTGTTGCCCAGTTTCTGCTGGAATACCTTCCCGGCAGCAAAGAATTCGTCCCAGGTTTTAGGATAGGCCAGCCCGGCTTTTTGCCAGGTCACATCGTTGTAGTAAAAGACCGGTGCGTTGACTGAGATAGGCAGGCCGTTGAGCTTGCCTTTGACGGTGGTGGACTGCAAATCTTTGGCCTGATACTGGCTGAAATCAAGCTCGCCCTTGAGCTTATTGAGATCGTAATAGCCCTCGCCGTTTTTGGAGAAGATGATCAGCCACGGCCAGTTGGTCTGCATCACGTCCGGCTCGGTGCCGCTGGCCATCTGGGTGGTCAGGCGCGAGAGGTGCCCGTCCCAGCCGGTGTATTCGGCCTTCACTTTGATATCGGGATACTTTTTCTCGAAGGCTTCCAGCGCTTTCAGCGTCGCCTGGTGACGGCTATTGCCGCCCCACCACGACATGCGTAATTCAACGGGCTGTTGCGCCCAGGCGGAGGTACAGGAAAATAACAGCGATGCGATGACACCTGAAACGAGTTTATTCATTATTTGTCTCCAGGATAGAGGCATTAATAGCGTTATTAAACAGGTGAGTAACAGCAAAATACTGACCAGTCACTCCGGCGCAGCCTCCCTGCCGCGCCGGAAAGCATGCGGCTTAACGTTTTTTCAGACGGGAAACCAGTTCAAACTCCTTAAAGTTCACCGGGCGCTGCTGTTGCATCGAAATATTGCCCGCAATACCGGTGAGGATAGACATCGCCCCCGCGCGGTGGTCGGCGGCGCGCTGCAGCGGGTCGTTGCCCGGCTCTCCGAACAGGTCCGCCAGCATGGCGTTATCGCCGCCGCCGTGGCCGCCCTCACCGAGGTTAAATTCCGCTTTCCACGGTTCGGCGAACATCGGGAAGACGGTGATATCACACTGCTCCAGGCTGCCTTCGTTTTCGCGTTTACCACCGGCGTTAACGTAGGATTTCTCGACGATTTTCATCTCCAGGCGGCCTTCGGTGCCGTTAAACACCACGTTCAGCCCTTCCCACGGCAGGTAGGCGTTCAGCGAGTAGGTGAGCTGCACCTGGTTCTGGTATTTCACCAGCACCGACATGGTGTCTTCGATGGTGATGCCGTCGCTGAACACGCTCTGGTCGCGGAAGTAGTTATCTTCATGCTCGGCATCCAGATAGAGCGCTTTCAGCTGTTCGTTGTCCGCCATATTCAGCGCGAACGGGTCGTTCTTCGCTTCGGCATAACCATGGGTGCGCGGGTAGAACTGGCTGACGCCGCGCTTCTCGGCGTTCTCTTTGCCGTAGAACTGCAGGCTGCCTTCGGCGTACACGCGCTCCGGATAGCTTGCCAGCCAGAAGTTCATCAGGTCGAAGTGGTGGGTCGATTTATGCACCAGCAGGCCGCCGCTGTTGCGTTTTTCGCGGTGCCAGCGGCGGAAGTAGTCCGCGCCGTGTTCGGTATTGAGCAGCCACTCGAAGTGAACGGAGGTGACGTTGCCAATCACGCCCTGCATCAGCAGTTCGCGTACCTTGCTGTGGTGCGGCGCGTAACGGTAGTTGAAGGCCACACGCACGGTGTGCCCGGTCTCTTCGATGGCGTCCAGAATACGCAGCGCGCGCTTCTCGTCGATGGTCATCGGCTTTTCGGTGATCACATCGCAGCCCGCGTGCAGCGCCCGAACGATATAGTCGTCGTGGGTGCGGTCCATGGTGGTGACGATGACGATGTCCGGGCGGGTTTCGCGGATCATCTCCTCAAACTGTGCCGCTTTCCAGGTAGAGACCGGCTCAGCTCCCTCTTTTTGCAGCAGCGTATTGGCGTAGTGCATTCGCGTCTGGTTGGTGTCGCAAAAGGCGACCATTTTGGCGTTATTACGCCAGGTTCCACCGATAGCGGAAATATATAAACCTGCACGACCTCCAGTCCCGACCAACGCATATTTTTTCATGACATCCTCGATTAATATATCAACACCAAAATCAGCAAGGCGACGCAATGAAACGTATTCCGCATCAATTGATGGAGCTGAACAGCACTTTTATCTGGCACTGGCCCTGGTTTATTCAGGGCGTTAAAAGCGCGAAACAGCACGGTTTCACCGGCATCATCCTGCACCAACAGGAACTGCTTTCCATTCTTGCGACGCCCTCGCCGTTGAGTCCGAAACTCCACGTCGAGAACCTTATTCATCAGCAGCATTACGCGTTGCAGTATTTAAAACGCGTTGACCGTTATCTGGCGGAAAATAACCTTTCGTTCTGGTTACAGGGGGAAGCAGCGCCTAATGACGATATTGTTAAGCGTAAATTTCCCGAACTGACCTTCGACGAAAGAAGCGCGCCGGATTTCTGGCAGCAGTTTTATGCCGCGATACTGCATCCGCTCTTGCCGTCGTTGCCGCACCTCAGCGGCATGATTCTGAGCCTGACCACCCCGGACTTTCAGACCGCTCGCTGGCAGCAGAGCCTGCACGATGTCTGGAGCCTGCTGCGCGCCCAGGGGAAAAAGCTGGTGCTGCGCGACTTTATTGATGACAGCTGGCCGCGCCAGCAGCTTTCCAACATTCTTGCTCGGCTCTCGGACGACGTTCGCGCCTCTATCAAAGCCACCGAGCTGGACTATCACCCCGGTTTTGCCAACCACCCGCACATCGCGACGCTGCCGGGGCATAAAAAATGGATCGAGTACGATCTCTTCGGCACCGGCTACGGCTGGACCGCGCTGCCGTGCTATCTGGCCGATGAGATCAGCGGCCGCCTGAGCTGGGCGCTGAGCGCCGCCGAAAACGAAATTGAGGCCATTACCTCTCGCGTAAGCTGGCAGTGGCTGCCCGATAGCCGGGTTATGGACTCCGCCAACGCCATTAATCTCTTTGGGCTGTCTGCCGCCAACCAGACCGACGATGCTGCGCCGTCGGCCTTTGAACGCTGGGCCGAGCATCAGCAGCTTGGCTTTCGCTCGACGCAGGATAAACATCAGCTCTCTGCCATCGTCCACGCCAGCTACGACTGGCTGTGTAAAACGCCGAACTTCCTCGGGCGGCGGTTGCACTACCAAAGCCAGATCCCGGAGAGCCTCTCTCAGGCGCAGCAGTTGCTGCATATGGACACCCGCAGTGCCAACTGGATGCACGCCTGGCAGCCCTTAATGCCGACCGACGACCCGGCGCTTGGCAAAGAGCAGCGCGAGCGGGTGACGCTGGAAAAAGAGGCCGCCTGCTTCCTCGCAACCCGCACGGTGCAAAATCTGCGGGAGCTGATGCCGCGAATTACCTGCCCGGACGACACGCTGGAGGTGCTGCTAGCCGCCTGGCGCAGCGCGGAAATCTACAGTCAGATGTTCTCTCGCGTCGCGGCGGCGGTGACCGACGCCCTGTGGCTGGATCACTACGGCCCGCAAAGCCTGCCTACCGACACGCTGCAAAAGCATCAACAGCAGCTACTTCGCTATGCCGATACGCTTGAACGCTGGCTGGTGAATCCGCCCGCCAGCGGCCCGCTGTTCCTGCCGCTGCTGTTAAGCCCGGAGCGCTTAACCCGCTTTGCCAGAAGCCTTGAGTAAAGAATAAAAAGCGCGGCGAGCGTTGTCTGTAAACGTCGTAGAGGTAAAACCGGGGATTGGCGTGAAAACGGGAAAAGTGTGATGGCCTTTGCGAATCGCAGATAAAGCTTGTGATGCGCATCGGCTTTTTTCGTTTTGGCGACGTGATAAACGTCACCTGAAGGGGGAAAAAATGTGATCCCCGACCAGGCGGCCGGGGAGGGATTTTAGTGTGCACGGCCCTGGTTGATGCCCAGACCGGTCTGCGAACGGATGAACTGCGCACGGAACTGCTCGCGTTCACGATTACCTTCTTCGGAGTTATCGGTGGCGGAGAAGAACCAGATACCGATAAAGGCGATGGCAATAGAGAACAGCGCCGGATACTCATACGGGAAGATAGCCTTCTCGTGGCCGAGGATCGTCACCCAAATGGTTGGGCCAAGGATCATCAGTATCACCGCCGTCAGCAGGCCCAGCCAGCCACCAATCATGGCGCCACGAGTGGTCAGTCTTGACCAGTACATGGAGAGCAGGATGATCGGGAAGTTGCAGCTTGCCGCGATGGAGAACGCCAGGCCCACCATGAATGCGATGTTCTGGTTTTCGAACAGAATGCCCAGCAGAATCGCTACCACGCCCAGCACCAGCACGGTGATTTTCGAGACCTTCAGCTCTTCACGTTCGGTCGCGCCTTTCTTAAAGACGTTGGCGTACAGGTCGTGAGAAACCGCCGAAGCCCCGGCCAGCGTCAGGCCGGCGACCACCGCCAGAATGGTGGCGAAGGCGACCGCAGAGATAAAGCCCAGGAACAGGTTACCGCCCACGGCATCGGCCAGGTGAACCGCCGCCATGTTGTTGCCGCCAATCAGCGCGCCCGCTGCGTCTTTAAACGCCGGGTTCGCCCCCACCAGCATGATCGCGCCAAAGCCGATGATAAAGGTCAGAATGTAGAAGTAACCCATAAAGCCGGTGGCGTAGAACACGCTCTTACGCGCTTCGCTGGCGTCGCTTACGGTGAAGAAACGCATCAGGATGTGCGGCAGACCAGCGGTACCAAACATCAGGCCGAGACCCAACGACAGCGCCGATATCGGGTCTTTCACCAGCCCGCCAGGGCTCATGATGGCTGCGCCTTTCGGGTGTACCGCCATCGCTTCGGTGAACAGGTTATTGAAGCTAAAGCCGACGTGTTTCATCACCATAAAGGCCATGAAGCTGGCGCCGAACAGCAGCAGTACCGCTTTGATGATTTGTACCCACGTGGTGGCGAGCATGCCGCCGAACAGCACGTACATCACCATCAGCACGCCTACCAGCACCACGGCGACGTGGTAGTTGAGGCCGAACAGCAGTTCGATAAGCTTACCGGCACCCACCATCTGGGCGATCAGGTACAGCGCAACCACCACCAATGAGCCGCAGGCGGAGAGCATGCGGATTGGCCCCTGCTTCAGTCGGTACGAGGCGACGTCGGCAAAGGTGTAGCGGCCGAGGTTGCGCAGGCGTTCGGCAATCAGGAACAGAATGATTGGCCAGCCGACGAGGAAGCCGAGTGAGTAGATCAGCCCGTCGTAGCCGGAGGTGTACACCAGTGCGGAGATACCGAGGAACGAGGCCGCTGACATAAAGTCACCGGCAATCGCCAGTCCGTTCTGGAAACCGGTGATGTTGCCGCCAGCGGTGTAGTAATCGCTGCGCGAACGTACGCGCTTTGAGGCCCAGTAGGTGATGTACAGCGTCAGCATGACGAAAATCAGGAACATGATAATCGCCTGCCAGTTGGTTGGCTGGCGCTCAACGTGTCCGCTAATCGCATCGGCCGCGTTGGCTGCGAAAGGAAGTGTGGCGGCCAGCGCCGTCAGGACTTTCTTCATGATGCTTTTACCTCACGCAGTACGGCCTTGTTCAGGCGATCGAATTCACTGTTGGCCCGCCAGACGTAGATGCCGGTCAACAAAAAGGAAATGACAATAATGCCGATCCCAATCGGGATACCGCGCGTGACGCTGGTGCCCGGATGCAGCGGCGTGCCGAGCCAGCCAGGGGCAAAAGCGATGAGTAAAATAAAACCGACGTACACCACTAACATAATCAGCGATAAGAAGGTGGCAAACCGTTGCCGTTTTTCGACGAGCTCCCTGAAATGCGCACTATCTTCTATCTGCTGACAAATTTGATCATTCATCACAGAGTCTCCAGAGGTTTTTTACGTAGTGTTTTTTGTTGTGCAAATCAGAACCAGAACACCGTACTGTTCCTTTCTCCGAACGGAAAAAGGATCGGGCGAGGGGCGGTGTACGGCGGTGCACCCTCACCCCGACCCTCTCCCGGTGAACAGGAGAGGGGGAAGTCTGCCCTTATGACGGCATCGTGATGGCCTGCTTCTCTTCCAGCAGTTTGTCCACCACGCCCGGGTCGGCGAGCGTAGAAGTATCGCCCAGGTTGCTGGTGTCGCCAGCGGCGATCTTGCGCAGAATGCGGCGCATGATCTTGCCTGAACGGGTTTTTGGCAGCGAGTCGGTCCAGTGCAGCACGTCCGGGGTTGCCAATGGGCCAATCTCTTTACGGACCCAGTTGCGCACCTCGGTATACAGCGCTGGCGTCGGCTCTTCGCCGTGGTTCAGCGTGACGTAGGCGTAAATCGCCTGGCCTTTAATGTTGTGCGGAATACCGACCACGGCGGCTTCGGCAATTTTCGGATGTGAAACCAGCGCCGATTCGATTTCTGCGGTACCTAAGCGGTGACCGGAGACGTTCAGCACGTCATCGACGCGGCCGGTGATCCAGTAGTAACCATCTTCATCACGACGTGCGCCGTCGCCGCTGAAGTACATGTTTTTGAAGGTGGAGAAGTAGGTCTGCTCAAAGCGCTCATGGTCGCCGAACAGGGTACGCGCCTGGCCCGGCCAGGAGTCGGTAATCACCAGATTACCCTCGGTCGCCCCTTCCTGCGGATGGCCTTCGTTATCGACCAGCGCAGGCTGTACGCCGAAGAACGGACGGCTGGCGGAGCCGGCTTTCAGCTCGATGGCGCCCGGCAGCGGGGTGATCATAAAACCGCCGGTTTCGGTCTGCCACCAGGTGTCCATCACCGGGCATTTCTCGTTGCCGATCTGCTTCCAGTACCACTCCCAGGCTTCCGGGTTAATCGGCTCGCCGACGGAACCCAGAATGCGCAGGGAAGAGCGATCGGTGCCTGCGGTGGCTTTATCGCCTTCCGCCATCAGCGCACGAATCGCCGTTGGCGCGGTATAGAGAATGTTGACCTTATGCTTGTCCACCACCTGGCACATACGCGCCGGGGTAGGCCAGTTTGGCACGCCTTCGAACATCAGCGTCGTCGCGCCGCAGGCCAGCGGGCCGTACAGCAGATAGCTATGCCCGGTGACCCAACCCACGTCTGCGGTACACCAGTAGATGTCGCCCTGATGGTAGTCGAAGACATATTTAAAGGTCGTTGCGGCATACACCAGGTAACCGCCGGTAGTGTGCAGCACGCCTTTCGGCTTACCGGTGGAACCGGAGGTATAGAGGATAAACAGTGGGTCTTCGGCGTTCATCTCAGCAGGCTGATGCTGGTCGCTGGCGGTTTCCATCAGGTCGTGCCACCACAGGTCGCGGCCTTCATGCCAGTCGATATTGCCGCCGGTGCGCTTCAGCACCACCACGTTTTCGATAGTTTTAACGTTCGGGTTTTTCAGCGCGTCGTCGACGTTTTTCTTCAGCGGTACGTTGCGCCCAGCGCGAACGCCTTCGTCAGAGGTGATCACCAGACGAGAGTTGGAGTCGATGATACGACCGGCAACGGCTTCCGGTGAGAAGCCGCCAAAGATAACGGAGTGGATGGCACCGATACGGGCGCAGGCCAGCATCGCCACCGCCGCTTCCGGCACCATCGGCATATAGATAGCCACCACATCGCCCTTTTTCACGCCGAGCGACAGCAGGGTATTGGCGAAGCGACACACGTCGCGGTGCAGTTCGCGGTAGGTAATGTGTTTGCTTTGGGAGGCATCGTCGCCTTCCCAGATGATGGCGGTCTGGTCGCCACGGGTCTCCAGATGACGGTCCAGGCAGTTTGCTGCCAGGTTCAGGGTACCGTCTTCGTACCATTTGATGGAGACGTTGCCAGGGGCAAAGGAGGTGTTTTTAACTTTGGTGTAAGGCTGCATCCAGTCGAGGATTTTTCCCTCTTCACCCCAGAACGCATCCGGGTTGGTGACAGACTGGTGATATTTGGTCTGGTATTGCTCCGGGTTTATCAGGCAGCGTTCTGCAATATTTGCAGGAATAGAGTGTTTGTGAATTTGGCTCATGCTTTTTTTCTCCTTGTAAGATGTTAATAATATGTCTCATAAAAGTTAATAACAGAGGGAGAAGACGCTTTGTTTACTATTTGCGCGGCAGATCACGCAATATTGGAATTGTTCAAATAACGTTCATTTGATTCTTTGAACAAAAATAATTCCGCAGGGGGATTTATAGAAAAATACCGATTTTTTCTTTTTTTATAACAAAAGCTTATAAATAATTACTGGTAGAAATCAGCGGTAATATGGATTTAGGCAGTGAAAAGCCCTGTTCTGAAAGGGTTGCGCGAGACACCGTGCAGATGATACTGATATTGCGCGTTAAAAACCTCTAAAAGTAAACGCAACACAAATCACCCCCTTTCAAATGGATACCATTCCGGTTTGGCATGGTATTTTTCATTGAGGAAGTCTGCAGTTATGAAAAAAGCTCGAATCAGCCTGGCCTGGCAAATTCTGATTGCCCTGGTGCTGGGTATTATTCTCGGTAGTTACCTGCATTATCATAGCGATAGCCGCGACTGGCTGGTTATGAATCTGTTATCACCTGCTGGCGATATATTCATCCACCTGATTAAAATGATTGTGGTGCCAATTGTTATTTCTACGCTGATCGTGGGAATAGCCGGCGTCGGCGATGCAAAACAGTTAGGACGAATTGGCGCAAAAACCATCATCTATTTCGAAGTGATCACCACGGTAGCGATTATTATCGGTATTACCATGGCGAATGTCTTCCAGCCTGGGTCAGGGATCGACATGTCACAGCTGGCGACGGTGGACATTTCGAAATACCAAAGTACTACCGCCGAAGTGCAAAGTCACGCGCATGGTCTGATGGGCACCATCCTGTCGTTGGTGCCAACCAATATCATCGCCTCGATGGCGAAAGGCGACATGCTGCCGATTATCTTCTTCTCGGTACTGTTTGGCCTGGGGCTCTCCTCACTGCCTGCCACCCACCGCGAACCGCTGGTGACGGTGTTCCGTTCGATCTCTGAAACCATGTTCAAGGTCACCCACATGGTGATGCGCTACGCGCCGGTTGGCGTATTTGCGCTGATCGCCGTGACGGTGGCGAACTTCGGTTTTGCCTCGCTGTGGCCGCTGGCGAAGCTGGTGCTGCTGGTGCACTTCGCGATCCTGTTCTTCGCGCTGGTGGTGCTGGGCATCGTGGCGCGCATCTGCGGGCTGAGCATCTGGATCCTGATCCGTATCCTGAAAGACGAGCTGATTCTGGCGTACTCCACCGCCAGCTCCGAGAGCGTGCTGCCGCGCATTATCGAGAAGATGGAAGCCTACGGTGCACCGGCTTCTATCACCAGCTTCGTGGTGCCGACCGGTTACTCGTTTAACCTCGATGGTTCCACGCTGTACCAAAGCATCGCGGCTATCTTTATCGCGCAGCTGTACGGTATCGACCTCTCTATCTGGCAGGAAATCGTGCTGGTGCTGACGCTGATGGTGACCTCAAAAGGGATCGCGGGCGTGCCGGGCGTCTCCTTCGTGGTACTGCTGGCGACGCTGGGCAGCGTTGGTATTCCGCTGGAAGGTCTGGCATTTATTGCTGGCGTTGACCGTATCCTCGACATGGCGCGTACCGCGTTGAACGTGGTGGGTAACGCGCTGGCGGTGCTGGTTATCGCCAAGTGGGAACACAAGTTTGACCGTAAGAAAGCGCTGGCGTATGAGCGCGAGGTGTTGGGCAGGTTTGATAAAACTGCCGATCAATAAATAAGACAATAATGCCGGGCTTGCCCGGCATTATTGTTTTTGGATTTTGGTGAAGATCCCGGCGGCGCTTCGCTTGGCCGGGCTACAGTAACGTAGCGCATGCGACCTCGGGGAAAAATCTACTCCGCACTCACCTTATCAAACTCTTCACACCCAGTATCAAACCCTTCCGTACAGCTCAGGTTCAACCACTGCAATGCTTTCTGTTTGTTCTGCAGAATAAACCCTTTCTCGCCGCTCAGGAACATCATCCCGGCCCAGTATTCGGCATAGCCGGTGCGGGAGAGTGCGGAACTGTTTTTGAAGTAGTCCGTTGCCTTTTCGTCATCTTCCTTCACACCCACGCCGTTGGCGTAAATCAGCCCCAGCAGCATTTGCGCGTCCACCGCGAAATCGCTCTCGGCGTTCATTGATGCCTGCTGGAGTAGCGTAATCGCCCGCGGGTAGTCGGTTTGCCCGGCCTGGCTGTTGATAAGAATACGCGCCAGGATCACTTCGCCGGCACGGCTGCCTGCTTTAGCGGCCTTCTCGGCCAGCGCTTTGGCTTCGACATAGTCGAGGCTTACCGGGTTGGTAATTTTAATCTGCGCCAGCAGGGCGCAGGCATCGGCATCGCCGCTATCGGCGGATTTTTGCGCCCAGAATTCGGCTTTACTCAGGTCGCCGGAGCTAAACCAGGTATCGGCCAGATAGTATTGCGCCCGTGCGTCTCCCGCTTCGGCGGCTTTCAGGTATTGGCTGCCCGGCTCGTCGGCGTACGCTGACAGCGCCGTCAGGCATAACCATAGCATTGCAAAAAGTCGTGTCATTTTATTATGTAGGTTGTCGAGGAAGGGGGCAGTATAAAGAGATTGGCAGGATAAAAAAACGCCCCCGAATGGGGGCGTTGAAACGAGTCCGCTTAGCCCATTGCGCTTTCGCGCAGTCCGGCCTTCAGCTTCGTATACTCATCAATAACATACTGCTCTGCGGCACGCTGGTCAGCAATTGGCTCAACGTTCACGGCACAGTATTTATACTCAGGCGTTTTGGTAATCGGGCTTAAGTTCTCGGTTACCAGCTCATTACAGGGCCCAATCCACCACTGGTAGGTCATGTAAATCGCGCCTTTGTTCGGACGATCGCTCACGGCGGCACGGGTGATGACGCGGCCTTTGCGGGAATTCACCCACACCAGCGCTTCATCTTCAATGCCTAAACGCGCGGCATCCGCGGTGTTGATCTGGGCATAGCCTGGTTCATCCGCCAGTGCTGCCAGCGCGGCACAGTTACCGGTCATCGAACGGCAAGAGTAATGGCCGACTTCACGCACCGTCGACAGTACCATCGGATACTGCTCGGTCAGCTTGTCGATTGGCGCTACCCAGTCGCAGGTGAAGAACTGCGCCATCCCGTTCGGGGTGTCGAACTTCTCTTTAAAGAGGTAAGACGTCCCCTGGTCAGCGTCGGACTCATCGCGGCAAGGCCACATCACATAGCCGAGTTCACCCATTTTCTCGTAGGTGGCACCGTAGAAATCAGGGCACAGGCCACGCAACTCATCCCAGATTTCCTGAGTGTTGTTGTAGTGCATCTTGTAGCCCATACGGGTGGCGATTTCACTGATGATCTGCCAGTCCGTTTTCAGGTCCCACTTCGGCTCAACGGCTTTAAAGAAGCGCTGGAAGCCACGGTCAGCGGCCGTGAATACACCTTCATGCTCGCCCCATGACGTAGACGGTAAAATAACGTCTGCGGCAGCAGCGGTTTTGGTCATGAAGATATCCTGGACGATAACCAGTTCCAGATCTTCGAAGCCTTTACGCACCGCGGAAAGCTCGGCGTCGGTCTGTAATGGATCTTCACCCATGATGTACGCGGCGCGAACTTCACCATGCGCGGCACGGTGCGGCAGTTCGCTGATGCGATAGCCGGTATGCGCAGGCAGGCTTTCCACGCCCCAGGCTTTGGCGAATTTCTCGCGGTTAGCCGGGTTGTTCACGTACTGATAGCCCGGATAGGTATCCGGCAGTGCGCCCATATCGCAGGCACCCTGAACGTTGTTCTGACCGCGAACTGGGTTCACGCCCACGCTTGGCTTACCGAGGTTACCGGTCAGCATCGCGAGGCTGGTCAGCGAGCGGACGGTTTCCACGCCCTGATAGAACTGGGTAACACCCATGCCCCACAGGATGGCCGCGCTTTTCGCACCGGCATACATACGCGCACACTGACGAATTTCCTGTGCGCTGACGCCGGTAATATCTTCGACGGACTCCGGCGTATAGCCTTCGACAATCTTGCTGTACTCTTCAAAACCATCGGTACGGCTAGCGACGAACGCTTTGTCGTACAGGTTTTCTTCAATAATGACATGACCTATAGCGTTGAGCAGCGCGATGTTCGAGCCGTTTTTCAACGCGATATGCATATCGGCAATGCGCGCGGTTTCAATTTTGCGCGGATCGCAGACGATGATTTTCGCCCCTTTACGTTTGGCGTTAATCACGTGATTCGCCACGATAGGGTGGGAATCAGCCGGGTTGTACCCGAAGATAAAGACTAGGTCAGTGTCATCAATTTCGTTGATGGCATTGCTCATTGCGCCGTTACCGACCGATTGGTGCAGACCTGCAACCGAAGGGCCGTGTCAGACGCGTGCGCAGCAGTCGACGTTGTTAGTACCAATCGCCGCACGCGCAAATTTTTGCATGACGTAGTTTGTTTCGTTACCCGTTCCGCGTGAGGAACCGGTAGTCTGAATGGCATCCGGGCCGTATTTCGCTTTGATCGCGTTCAGGCGGTCAGCCACGTAATTCAGCGCTTCGTCCCAGGAGACGGATTCCAGCTTGCCGCCACGTTGGCGACGGATCATTGGGGTTTTCAGGCGTGGCGTCAGGATCTGGGTATCGTTAATAAAATCCCAGCCATAATAGCCTTTCAGACACAGGGTACCCTGGTTGGTTTTCCCCTGAGCCGCCTCTGCCCGGACGATTTTTCCGTTATCGACCACCAGGTTGATTTTGCAACCTGATGCGCAATACGGGCAAACCGTGACGACTTTTTTCATCGGTCTCGCTCCAGTTAATCAAATCGCGCATACGCGCTGTCGCCCTCAGTATGCATCTTTTATGCCACTTTTTTATTGTGGGCATACCCTGATAATACGGGTGATTCTTGGACAAAACGCTGACGAAAAACAGGCTGTCGTCATATTTGACGTGTCGAAGGGAAAAACGGGTGACGTTCCTGGGGGAGAACCGATCCCGGAGTCGGCGCTGGCGCGCCTCGCCCGAGCAGCGCGACGCCGGGGCGGTTCCGGCCTACTTAACCGGCGCGGCCTGATAACCGCCGCCCAGCGTTTTAATCAGCTGAATCCCTTGCACCACGCGCTGGGTGTCGAGCATCAGCAGCGACATCTCTTCCGCCAGCACCGGCAGGCGCGCTTCGGTGGCCTGCAGCCGGCTGCCGAGCCCACGGTTGAAGGCGGCTTCGGCGGCGCTTTGGCTATAGCGGGTGGCATCGACGCGTTCGGCCTGCATCGCGCGTTCATCGTTCAGCGTTTGCAGGCGCGTACCGCCGATCGCCACGTCGCGAACGGCGTTAAGGACCGACTGGTTGTAGCGTTCAATCAGCATATTGCTGCCCGCGCGCGCGTTTTTCAGATTAGCGTTCAATCGCCCGCCGTCGAACAGCGGCAGACGCAGGCCGGGGATGACGTTAATCTGCCGACTGGTGCTCTTGAACAGCTCGTCAATATGGATGGCGTCCAACCCGAAGAAGACCTTGAGATCGAAGCTTGGGTAGAACAGCGCCCGCGCGGCCTCCACCTGGTCGAGGGAGGCCTGCACGTACCAGCGCATGGCCTGCAAATCCGGGCGGCGTGCGAGCAGATCGTAAGAGAGCATCGGCGGGATACCCACCTGCACCTGCGGCAGCGCCGCTGGTTTTATCTCCGTCAGCCCGTTCGCCCCTGCGCCCATCAGCGCCCGCAGCGATTCGCGAGTCTCTTTGATTTGCCCTTTGACGGCGGCTATCTGCTTATCCACTGCCAGCATCTGTGCGCGCGCGCCGTGATAAGGCACCTTCGCCTCCAGCCCCTGCGCGACTTTGCTCTGGTGCGCTCGCACCGCGTAGTCAATCACGTCGTGGGTTTGCTGTAGCAGGTCGAGCATCTGATAGCTCGCCTGAATGCTGTAATAAAGCTGCGCCACGCCGGTCGACAGCGCCAGTTCTACCGCCGCCGTTTCGGCAAGCGCAGCGTTTTGCGCGCCAATGGCCGCCGAGACGGCAGAACGGTGTACGCCCCATAGGTCGAGATCCAACCCGGCGACCAGACCGACGGTTGCCTCGGTGTAGTAAGGGCCGTCCATGCCCAGACGCGGCGCGTCCAGGGCGTAAGGGCCGAGGAAGCCGTTGGCTGACGCGCGCTGGCGGTTAACCATCCCCAGCGCTGCCATTTGCAGCCGCGACCCGGCCTCGAGTAAATCAGCCTGTGATTGCGCTTTCTCTTCGCGTAGCCGGGCTTCGGCTAACGTGTGCGACCCCGCCAGCGTTTTTTCAATCAGCGCCGTGAGCTGCGGGTCATTAAACTGCCGCCACCACTGCGCCTGCGGCCAGCCCTGGCTGGCGAGATGGATATCGTTAGCCAACGTTATCTGCCCCGGCAACAGTTGCGCATGGGGGGCGGAATCGCTGCGGATCAGCGCGCAGCCGGAGAGCGTGGCGGTGCTGCTCAACAGGCTACACAGCAGAATGCGAAAAAGGGTTCGGGTCATGATGGGGTGGCTCCTTGCGCCTGTTCCCCGGCGCGTTCGGCCGGGGAGGTCCAATCGGGTAAACGGGCTATTTGCTGCGCGACGCGCTGTGCATGTTCGCTCTGCTCCGGTGAGAGTGGCGGAGCGGAGGCTGTGCCCTGCGCCAGCGCGGCGGCATACTGCTCCAGCGCTTCGGCAAGCGCCGGTTCCGGTGCCTCAGCACCATCCCAGGCGTAGAGGATCGCGCGGCCCGAACGAATCACGCTCTGACAGTGAGCAAGATGGGTAGCCTGGTGGGGTTCCAGCGCCACGCGCTCGCACATCTCCTCGCAGGCATTAAAGGCCGCGTGGCAGCCAATGCGCAGCTTGAGATAGTCATGCTGCGTTGCCGGGGATTGTTGCGGGAGGCGCAGCAGTTTGCCGAGCATCCCTAACGCACCAGCCAGCTTGTGCCGCAGAGGGACGGCTTCGCTTTCCGGCCAGATAAAGGTGTAGATAGCGGCGGAGACGGCGGTGCCGATCAGGATCCCAACGGCGCGATCGCGGATCTCCACCAGGTCGTAGGCCGGGCCATAAACGTTCTCGAGCGTGGCGAGGGCGAAGGTGACGATCATCTGGGTGCCAATATAGGACGATCGTTCCGATCCGGTCGCTATCCAGGCGCCAAACAGGAAGATAGGCGCCAGTACGGCGAGCAGTTCAACGATGCCGTCCAGCCACGGCATAATGGCGATCGTCACCAGCAGCGCCAGCAGTGCACCGGCCAGCGCGCCGCCGAAGCGCAGCGCCATTTTCTGGTAGGAAGAGCCGATGCTGGGGTTGGCAACAATAATGCAGGTCAGCATGCAGGTGTGAATGCCTTCCCAATCAACGCCGGAATAGAAGATAAAGCAGATCAGGCAGGCCAGCAGCGTTTTGAGGGCATAACGTAGGTAGGCCGGGTTGGTAAAGGCATCCGCTGCGAATGACGGCGTTTTGGCGGCGGGGGGCGGCGGCGTGTCGGGGTCCATCAGGCCGAGCTGGCGCAGCTGTTCGCAGAGATTCTCCAGTCCGCAGGCGTTGGCCGCTGCGCGTTCCTCGGCGCTGAGCTGCCATGCGCTTTGCCACGGTTTACCCTCGGTGACTGCCTGCCGCAGCGAGAGGATTTCCGCCCTCAACCGTGCGATGAACGCCGGGGCTGGCGCGGCAGTGGCGGCATCGTAGCGGTTCAGCGTGCTGTACAGATAGCTCACGGTATTGACGCCGTTTTGCCACCAGGCGCAGCGCGCTTTCCAGTCGGCATCGTCGGCCATGCAAAAGACATTCAGCTTTTGCAGCGCCAGAATTTCCCGCTCGACGTCGGTTTCCGCCAGCGGTGCGCCTTCGCCTGCCAGCCGTTTGAGGGCGTCATCCAGCCGGGCGCAGAGCGCTTCTCGCATCTGAGTTCCGGCGCGGCTGGGGAACCACAACACGCCCATCAGCACCATCAGCAGCGCGGGGTAGAGGCCTACCACGATGCACCACAGCGTCAAGCGTACAACCACTTCGGGATAGTCGAGCATGCCGGGAAAGCTCTGACCGTAAATGGCGACGATAGCCACCGCGAAGAAGACCAATCCCAGCCGATGAGTGCGCATCATAAACATGCAGCCCAGCAGGATCAGGCTGGCGATGATAAGACGCACCAGCGGGTAGCTGTAGGCCCATTTGTAGAGCAGAAATAGGCTGCCAATCTCCAGCACCGTGGCGACGACAAACAGTATCGCCACGAATTTGGTGTAAAACGCGTTGGATTGAATGCCGTAGAACAGCACCGCCAGCGAAATGGCGAGAAACGGGATTTCGAAGGTCATCGAGATAAGCACGACCAGCAGGCAGCCAATCCACAGCTGAAGCGTCTGCGGCAACCGGCCGGGACGACGCTCGCTCAGCTCCTTATGGAAAAACGCCAGCAGCCTGACCAGCGGCAGCGGCAGGTAATGGAGCGCGTTCATTATTGCGACTCAAGGCTGGCAACCGCCGACGCGCCGATACGGAACATGTCAGCGTCCGGGTTATCGACCATGATTTTCACCGGGAAGCGCTGGGCCACGCGCACCCAGTTGATCGAACGGGAGACGCGCGGCAGGCCGCCGAGCACGATACCGCCGTCGTCTGGTAGCACGCCGTAGCCAATGGAATCGACCTTGCCGGTAAACGTTTTGCCGCTGTCGCTCATCAGGCGCAGGGTGGCGGGGGAACCTGCGCGGATGTTGCTTAACTCGGTTTCACGGAAGTTGGCAATCACGTACCAGTGGCGGGTGTCGATGAGGGTGAAAATAGGGCGCATGGCGGAGGCGAACTGCCCGATGGAGGTTTTCAGCGACACCACGCGGCCGTCGAACGGCGCGCGCACGGTGGCCATCTCGAGGTGCAGTTTGGTCAGCTCAATATCCGCTTCCACTGCCACACGCTGGGCGACCAGCGCATCCACGCCGCTGACGGCGCTGGCGGCCTGTTGCGCCTGCAGCAGCACGGCGTTGAGATCGGCTTCGCTGGCGCGCTGCGCGGTGCGCGCACGGTCAACGTCTTCCGCCGAGACAAATCCCTGCGAGAGCAGCGGTTCGGTGCGGCGCAGCGTATCGCTGGCGAGTTTAGCCGCCGCGCGCGCTTTGCCGACGGACGCCTCAACGGAGCCCGCCGCAAATTTTTGCGCATCGACGCTGCGCTGGGTCAGCATGATCTGTTTGTCCAGCGCCGCCAGCGAGGCTTCGGCCTTTGCCAGATTGGCCTCATAAGGGCGAGGGTCGATGCGGAAAAGCAGATCGCCCTGCTTGACCTGCTGGTTATCGCGCACCGCCAGCTCAATAATGCGCCCGCTCACTTCCGGGACCACGTCGATAGTGTCGGCAGAGGCATAGGCATCGTTAGTTGAAGGCGCGCTATCAATACGCCAGATAACCCAGATCAGGACAATCAACGCGAGCAGCGTCAGCGCCAGGGCCGGTATTTTGTTGCGAAGAGTTTTATTCTGCGAGCTTTCCATGAGCGCATCTCAATGTGAGTTAGAAAAAGACCAGCCAGACCAGCATGGAGTAAAGAGCAAAGAGGGCGGTATAAATCACGCTGGCCAATGCCAGTGAGGGGTATCGATTAAGGATAATTCGCCGTGAAATAAGCGTCAGGATAACGCCAATAATAAGACAGAAGAGCCAGCCAGGGTAATAGGCGCCAATGACCGGGATGGCGGGGGATAACGAACACCCCGTCAGCCCTAGCGCGGGCATCAGGCAGGCCATTTTTTCTAGCGCTATCCTAATCCTGGATTTTATGATTTGCATAATAGAATACATCCTGTGTATTTCTAACAATATTTATGATGAATATAAAATAGTCATGGGAAGAGACAGTATGGCTATTTTTTCGCGGGAGAAAAATAGCTTTATTTTCCTGTCGCATTCATAACTTATTAAAATTTTATATTTCTTACGACTGTTGCCATACCTATTGTGAATTTTAATAGGCCCAGAGACATTATCATCTCTGGGCATAACGGCATTAATTAGGAGTAACGATATTCACCCACAGATCAAATTTATCCAGGCAGCCGATGATTTCATCAAGCTTCGCCGCATTGCCGACGACCTTAACCTTTTTCGCTTTAATCAGATCGGCCATTTTCGCCTGACCCGTCAGTACGCTGTGCAGATCGAGGCGGCTCATATAGAACGAGGTATCCGCTTTCGGCAGCAGCGTCTGACGATAGTTAAGTACGCTATCGTTGAGCGTCAGGTTCAGGTTATCGCCATTGTCCAGATTGAAGTTCAGGCTGATATCTTTGCCTGCGGCTTTGTCGCTATCCAGGCGAACTGCCATATAATCGAACAGCATTTCCACCGTCATGCCTTTGATGGTATCCGGTGAGTCCGTTGAGCCGTGGCTGAATTTATGCACCCCTTCACGTAGCTCTTTGGCCCCGGTCAGGTAAAAGCCGCGCCAGGTGGCGGACTCAGCCTGATAGCCCAACTGTTCAAAGGTATCCGCCTGGAGATTTTTCGCCACCTGATCGCCCGGGTTGGCGGCAATGACCTGCTTGAGCAGTTCGGCCGCCCAGCGATAATCTCCCCGTTGATAGGCATCGCGCGCCAGGTTGATAGCGTGGGCAGAGCCGCCCAGCGCTTTCACATAGCGTTTGCCCATTTCGGCTTGCCCATAAGGATGGAGGTTTGCCGGGTTGCCGTCAAAGTAGCCGAGGTAGTAGTTGTACACCGCGCGGGCGTTGTGGCTTACCGAGCCGTAATAGCCGCGGCTGGCCCAGTTATTGGCGAGCGCTGGTGGTAATTTTATCATGTCGCCCACTTCATTGAGCGTATAACCCTGGTTAGCTAAATGCAGCGTTTGATCGTGAATGTACTTAATCGTGTCGCGATATTTGCCTATGTAATCATTAATATGCGCATTGCCCCAGACCGGCCAGGTGTGCGGCATAAACAGGACTTCAGCCTGGCTACCCCACATATCGAGCGTTTCATTCAGATAGGATGCCCACTTGCTGGTATCACGGGTTTTCGCGCCGCGCAGGGTGTAGAAGTTATGCAGCGTATGAGTGGCGTTTTCAGCGGTGCACAGGGCTTTCAGCGCCGGGATATAGAAGTGCATTTCTGCGGGCGCTTCGCTGCCTGGCGCCATCAGGAAGTCAAATTCCAGCCCATCAATCACCCGTTTTTCACCGGTCTTAGTAATGAGCGTGGTTGGCGCAATAATGGTGGGTAGGCCGGTGGTCAGCGTGACGCCCAGACCGTTGCCGATATTGCCTTGCGCATTGTGGGGCAGCAGCAGGCCGTAGGAGTAGAGCGCCCGGCGACTCATGATGTTACCGGCCAACACGTTCTCACTGATGGCCTCTTCCATAAAGCCCACTGGCGCAATGATTTGCACTTTGCCTGACTTCACATCGTCATCGGAAACAATCCCCTTCACGCCGCCATAATGGTCAGTGTGACTGTGGGTATAAATGACCGCGACAATCGGTTTTTGCGGGCGATGTTGATAGTAGAGATCGAGGCTGGCTTTTGCCGCGCCAGCGGTGACCAGCGGGTCAATAACGATAATCCCGCTGTCGCCTTCGATGAAGGTGATGTTCGAAATGTCCTGGCTGCGAACCTGGTACATCCGGTCGGTCACTTTAAACAGGCCGGAAATACCGTTGAGCTGCGATTGCCGCCAGAAACTTGGGTTTACGGTATCCGGAGCCGGGGCGTTAATATCGAATTGATAATCTTCTGCGCGGTAATAAACTTTACCGTCCGGCGTTTTCAGTTCGCCGTGATTGAGCAGTGGTGCAATGAAACCACGCTGGGCATCGGTGAAATCCTGACGATCGCTGAACGGCAGTGATTTTGTATACTGCTGATTAATATTCTGAGTATAGGGTGTTGCCGCTTTAGGTGCGTCAACGGCAAACGCGGAGGGCGTGATAAAACAGGTCGTGGCCGCTATAGCAATAAACATCCGGTTTAAGCGGAATAACCTTGTGTTATTCATATTAATCTCCATTTAATATTGATGTTGTGAATTGAAATAATGAAATGAATCGAGGCTTGGCGAAACTATTTATCATAATAGTTATTCCCTCTTTTTAAGAAGGGCATATATAGCGGCGAGCGTTATTTTTATAAGGTATTCGTGCGTTATATTTTAGTGGGGGATTAAATCGATAATTAGAGATAATAGTTAGCGCTATATCAATACTTCTCAGCTCAACTGAATTGAGATTCGTCTGCTACACGGCATCGCGCCGCTCACCTAACCTACCGCCAGCCCCCTGACGAGACTGGCCCTATGAAACGTTACCTCACCGCCGTATGCTTCTGCGCGCTGTCGCTGACCAGTCAGTTCGCGCATGCCGATATTATCGATGACGCCATTGGCAATATTCAGCAGGCGATCAACGATGCCTACAACCCGGGTAGCAGCGATCGCTCCAGCCGCGATCGAGATGACGACGATCGATCCTATAACGATCGCCGCAGTACGCAGAGCAGCCAGCAATATAACGATCGTCGTCGGCAGTTGGATGACCGTCGCCGTCAGCTTGACGATCGCCAGCGCCAGCTTGACCAGGAACGCCGTCAGCTGTCGGACGACGAGCAGCGCCTCGACGACGATTATGACCGTTAATCCAGGCGAATTTCCATACCGTCATAACCTGCTTCAATGCCGGGCGGCAGCAGGTGGGTCATCATCCATTCATCAAACTGGTGGCTGATATGCGTCAGGATAACGCGCGGGCAGCGGATCTCGTCGTTAAGCACCTGAATCGTCGCCAGATCGCTATGGTTGCGCGGCGTCTGCTCCCGTGGAGCGTAGCTGCAATCAATCACCATCACCTGCGGGCGATTATTGCTTAAAAAGGTCAGCGTTTTCTCCGGCAACCCGGCGGTGTCCGACAGCCAGGCAACGCGGCTATGCGGCGTTTCCAGCAGGTAGCCAAAGGTGAGCTTCGAGTGTTCGAGCGGTACGGGCGTGACCTGCAATCCCTGCAAATCAAAGACTACGAACGGTTCCACGGTGTGGCTGAAATCCAGCAGGCCGGGATGTTTGAACAGATCGTCGCAGCCCTGTTCATCCGGTGGACCGTAAACCGGCACGGTGTCGCCCACGCCCCAGCGCAGCGGAAACAGTCCCTGCACGTGATCCATATGGTAGTGGGTGAGCAAAAACTGCTGAAAAGATCCTGCGGGCCAGCGATCGGTAAGATCGTGCAGCCCGGCGTCGATGAGGGTCACGGCGTCGTTAAAGCGGACCACGCCGCTACAGGCTTTCCGCCGATACTGCGGGGCGCGACGCGCCCGCGTACAGGCCAGGCAGTTGCAGCCCCAGGCGGGCACGCCCTGCGCGCTGCCGGTACCGCTGAGGGTGAGGCTCAAACTCATACAGCATCCTCATAACGCTTTGGTGAAACGAACATGGCTCGGGGCATAGCCCTCACGCTGATAAAAACGGTGGGCATGAAGGCGCTTCGTGCTGGTGGAAAGTTCGGTCATCTCTGCGCCTGCCTCGCGCGCGGTCTCTTCCGCCCACGCCAGCAGCTGGCTGCCAATGCCGGTGCTGCGCACCTGTGGCATCACCACCAGTTCCTGAATCTCGCCTATCCAGTTGGCGTGATGCAGGTGGAACTGCAAATGCAAACTCACCATGCCCACCACCTCGTCGTCGAGCAGCGCCAGCTGATAGTGCAGATTTCTATCCTGAAGATTGGCGGCGAAGCCGGTGTAAAAGGCGTCTCTGTCGTATTCGGCCTGTTTCAGCTCGCACATCAGTGCGTAAACGTCCTCGATGTCCTCGAAGGTGGCATGGCGTAGTTCACAGACAAGCATAGCGTGGCTCCTTTCTTCCCATCAGCGTGAGGAGGGTTTCTACCGACTGTAGCAGACTGCCGTCATTGTTGAGCGTGTGGCACTCCGACGGCGTATAGCGCGCGGCGCGTTCCAGCCGGGCGGCAATCTCCACACCGTTCTCTCGCCCGCGGGCGTGTAACCGCTGGCGCAGGATCTCCGGCGAGACCTGCAGACAGACCGGCAGCAGCGCCTCAGTATAGCGGGCTTTCGCCTGGGCGAGGTGCGCACGCGAGCCGTTCACCACCACATCAAACCCGGCGTGCAGCCAGAGGTCAATTTCCACGCCCACGCCGTAGTACAGGCCGTTGGCGTGCCAGCTTAGCGCCAGTAGATTGTGCCCCGCGCGGGTGAAAAACTCCTGTTCGCTCAGCGCGATATGGTTTTCACACCCGGCGCTGGCCGGGCGGGTGATATAACGATGCGCCACTAACAACTGGGAAAGCTCCTGCTGGCGAAGCACTTCCAGCAGGCTGTCCTTCCCGGAGCCGGACGGCCCCATTAACCAGACCAGTTTTCCCTTCATCAGAACACCCTTTTTCCCTGACGCCAGACGTGGTCGATATGAATATGCTCGCCTTTGCGGTGCGCCAGCACCAGGTCGGCCCGTTTTCCTTCGCCAATCACCCCACGGTCGTGCAGATTCAGCGCTCGCGCCGGATTTTTTGTCACCAGCCTCATCGCCTGAGGGAGGGTAAAAGTATTGCTGTCGTCATCCGCCACACGGAAGGCCGCGTCCAGCAGACTGGCCGGGTAATAATCAGAGGAGAGAATATCCAGCAGGCCTAGCTGGGCTAATTCACGGGCCGCGACGTTGCCGGAATGCGAGCCGCCGCGCACGATGTTTGGTGCGCCCATCAGCACGTTCATGCCGTGGCGACGTGAGGATTCTGCTGCTTCAAAGGTAGTGGGGAACTCGGCGATCACGCTGCCCAACTGGTGCGATTCAACCACGTGATCGTGGGTGGCATCGTCGTGGCTCGCCAGCGCGATATTACGCGCGCGGCACATCCCGGCAATCGCCGTACGGTTCGGCTGCGACCAGCGGGCTGCCAGTGCCAGCTGCTCTTCTTCGTACTGACGCATCTGCTCATCGGTCAGCGAGTATTTGCCCTGGTAGTATTCGCGGTACTTCTCGCGGTTGGCGAACTGACGCTGGCCCGGCGAATGGTCCATCAAGGAGACCAGCGATACCGGCTCGCGGCCTACCAGCTTTTCAAACAGTGGCAGGGTGGTGTGATGCGGCAGTTCGCAGCGCAGATGCAGGCGGTGCTCGGCGCGGTTAACGCCGCGCTTTTGCGTCTCCTCGATGGCGTTGATCATCTTTTCGAGGTTTTCCAGGCGGTCGCCGCCGTCGCGCACATCGCCAATGGCGACCGCATCCAGCACGGTGGTGATGCCGCTGGCGACCATCAGCGCGTCGTGGCTGCTCATCGCCGAGTGGGCGGGCCAGTCAACCTTCGGGCGCGGGGTGAAGAATTTATCCAGATTATCGGTATGCAGCTCAATCAGCCCCGGCAGCAGCCAGCCGCCTTCGCCGTCCATCGCTTCGGGCAGGCGGCTCTGGCTTTCGGCAAAGGCGCGAATTTCGCCGTCCTGTACCTCAAGGGAACCGTGAACCACGTCGTTCTCAAGAACCAGCTTTACGTTATTGATAATCATGCGGGTGTACCCATTGGGTGGAGGCGGTCAGCGACCTGGTTGCGGACGGCTTCGTCATGGAAAATACCGACGATAGCCGCGCCGCGGGCTTTGGCTTCGGTAATCAGGCTGACCACGGCAGCGCTGTTTTTGGCGTCCAGCGAGGCGGTGGGTTCGTCGAGCAGCAGAATCGGGTAGTCGACGATAAAGCCACGGGCGATGTTGACGCGCTGCTGTTCGCCGCCGGAGAAGGTTGACGGCGCGAGGTGCCACAGGCGTTCAGGCACGTTGAGGCGCGTCAACAACTGAGCGGCTTTCGCGGCGCAGGCTTCACGGGGCACGCCGATGTTGAGCAGCGGCTGCATTACCACTTCCAGCGTGGAGATACGTGGAATGACGCGCAGAAACTGGCTGACCCAGCCGACGGTGGTCTTACGCACTTCCACCACTTTGCGCGCCGGGGCGCTGACCAGATCGACCCATTCGTCGCCGTGTTTAATATGGATATGCCCTTCATCCGGCAGATAGTTGGCGTACAGCGAGCGCAGCAGGGTGGATTTACCGCTGCCGGAGTGGCCGTGCAGCACCACGCACTCCCCGGCGTTGACGGTGAGCGAGGCTTCGCGCAGCACCGGCAGCTGGACACCGTTTTGCTGGTGCAGAACAAAGGTTTTACTGACGTTTTCGACGCGGATCGCGTTCATTTTTTGCCTCTTTAACATTTGAGCCTCCCCGGTGTCGCGTTGCTCGGCCGGGCTACACATTCGGAGTAGCGCCGCCGGGAATGGCACCGAGGGTTAGTTCTGCAACACCGACGACACCAGCAGTTGGGTGTACGGATGATGTGGATCGTCGAGCACCCGGTCAGTCAGCCCACTTTCCACCACCTGACCCTGCTTCATCACCAGCAGACGGTCGGCGAGCAGGCGCGCGACGCCCAAATCATGGGTGACAATCACCACCGCCAGGTTCAGCTCCACCACCAGGCCACGCAGCAGGTCGAGCAGACGCGCCTGCACCGACACGTCCAGCCCGCCGGTAGGCTCATCCATAAACACCAGCTTCGGGTGGGTGACGAGGTTGCGGGCAATCTGCAGGCGCTGCTGCATCCCGCCAGAGAAGGTGGTCGGCAGGTCATCGATGCGCGACGCTGGGATCTCCACTTCCTCCAGCCAGCGCTGGGCAGTGGCGCGGATATCGCCATAGTGGCGCGCGCCGGTAGCCATCAGCCGTTCGCCGATATTGCCGCCCGCCGATACCTGACGACGCAGGCCGTCCATCGGATGCTGATGTACCACGCCCCACTCGGTGCGCAGCAGGCGACGACGGTCGGCTTCGGTCATCGCGTACAGCGAACTGTCCTGATAGCGAATTTCCCCTTCCTGCGGCGTCAGACGCGCCGAAATGGATTTCAGCAGCGTGGTTTTACCGGAGCCGGATTCGCCGACGATACCCAGCACTTCGCCCGGCCACAGGTCAAAGGAGACGTTGCTGAAGCCTTTGCCCGGCGCGTAGAGATGGGTCAGGCGGTCAACGGAGAGTAATGGTTGCGTCATGCGTTTTTCGCCTCGCTCTGTTGGCGGCAGAAATCGGTATCGGAGCAGACAAACATCCGTTTGCCGCTGTCATCGAGCACCACTTCATCGAGATAGCTATGCTGCGAACCGCAGATGGCGCACGGCTCGTCCCAGCTCTGGATGGTGAATGGATGGTCGTCAAAATCGAGGCTCTCAACGCGGGTGAACGGCGGCACGGCGTAGATGCGTTTTTCGCGCCCGGCACCGAACAGCTGCAGCGCGGGCATCATGTCCATCTTCGGGTTATCGAATTTCGGGATCGGCGACGGGTCCATCACGTAGCGGCCGTTTACCTTCACCGGGTAGGCGTAGGTGGTGGCGATATGGCCGAAGCGAGCGATATCTTCATACAGCTTCACCTGCATCACGCCGTACTCTTCCAGCGCGTGCATGGTGCGGGTCTCGGTTTCGCGCGGTTCGATAAAGCGCAGCGGCTCGGGGATCGGCACCTGGAAGATCAGGATCTGATCCTCAACCAGCGGCGTTTCCGGGATCCGATGACGCGTCTGGATCAAGGTGGCGTCTTCGGTGCGTTCGGTGGTGTTCACCCCGGTCACGCGCTGGAAGAACTGGCGAATCGACACGGCGTTGGTGGTGTCGTCCGCGCCCTGGTCAATCACCTTGAGCACGTCCGCTTCGCCAATCACGCTGGCGGTCAGTTGGATCCCGCCGGTGCCCCAGCCGTACGGCATCGGCATTTCGCGCCCGCCGAACGGCACCTGATAGCCGGGGATCGCCACCGCTTTGAGGATGGCGCGGCGGATCATGCGCTTGGTCTGCTCATCGAGATAAGCGAAGTTATAGCCGCTGAGATTAGCCATTTTTCTGCTCCCGTTGCAGGCGTTTCAACAGTTCCAGTTCGGCCTGGAAATCGACGTAGTGGGGGAGTTTCAGGTGCGAGACGAAACCGGCGGCTTCAACGTTATCGGCGTGGGCGAGGACAAACTCTTCGTCCTGCGCCGGGCCGACGGCGTGCTCGTCATAGTCTGGCGCCTGCAATGCGCGGTCGACCAGCGCCATTGCCATGGCCTTGCGCTCGCTCATGCCGAACACCAGGCCGTAGCCGCGGGTGAAGTGCGGCGGTTCGTCCGCTGGGTCAACGAAGCCGTTGACCATTTCGCATTCGGTCATCAGCAGTTCGCCGACGTTCACCGCAAAACCCAGCTCTTCGGGCACAATTTCGACATCAATATGGCCGCTGCGAATTTCCCCGGCGAACGGGTGGTTGCGCCCGTAGCCGCGCTGGGTGGAGTAGGCCAGCGCTAGCAGGTAGCCTTCGTCGCCACGCATCAGCTGCTGTAAGCGAGAGGAGCGTGAGCACGGGTAGACCGGCGGCGTGCGGGTGATGTCATCCGGCGTGGCGCCGTTATCCTCTTCCGCTTTCGCCAGCCCCTGGTGTGCCAGCAGGCTGAAGACGTGTGGGGCGGCAGACTGCTCACCGTCGTCGGTTTTTAGGGTTGGCGCTTCGCCGTTCGCCAGCAGCGTAAAGTCCAGCAGGCGATGGGTGTAGTCGTAGGTGGGGCCAAGCAACTGGCCGCCTGGCACGTCTTTATAAACGGCGGAGATGCGGCGCTCCAGGCGCATACGGCTGGTCTCCAGCGGCTCGCTCACCGCCAGCTTGGCCAGCGTGGTGCGGTAGGCGCGCAGCAGAAAAATCGCTTCAACGTTATCGCCGCTCGCCTGCTTCAGCGCCAGTGCGGCCAGTTCACGGTCGGCGATGCCGCCTTCGGTCATCACCCGGTCCACCGCCAGGTTAAGCTGCTGTTCAATCTGGGCGACGCTGAGCTCCGGCAGCGCGGTGTCGCCCCGGCGTCGATGTTCCTGTAGCGCGTGGGCGGCGGCTATCGCCTTCTCGCCCCCTTTGACGGCAACGTACATATCAGCAAACCTCGACGTGAGTGGTGCGCGGAATGGCCAGCAGACGCTCGCCGCAGGTGAGGATCAGATCCACGCCGAGCGGGAACGGATGCGGTCGTTCGGTCAGTTCATGCAGAATGCAGTTCGGCAGCTGCGGGGCGATCATCCGTTCTTCGGCGATGCCCGCACCGGTCAGGCGCAGCATGCGGCCGCCGCTGAGGCTTGAGACCTGCACAATCAGCGTGGCGCTGGTTTCCGGCGCCACGGCGCTGCCTTCACACAGGGCGTTGAGCTGCTCGCTGCTGATGGTGTCGCTCGACACCGCGAAGGTTGCCTGCTGCGGCTGCTCAACCAGCGGCGCGTTGGTGTGAAAGCGCAGGCTCTGGCTGACGATATCGTTATGCAGTGCGTTGGATAGCCACACCGGCGTGTCGTTGTCGGCAAGGGTCAGCAGCACGCTGGTGGTGGCGACGTTCAGCGGCTGCCAGCCGTGCTTGAGCTGGTGCAGCGCGACGATCACGCCCGGCTCGCTCATGGCTTTTAACAGGCGACGAAAGCTGTGCTGGGCATCCTGCACGGGAAGAGTAAAAGCGGTTTCCAGGGTCATGCGTTATCTCCGCGAACCAGAGTAAAGAAGTCGACCCGGCTGGCGTTGATTTCAGCCTGACGTGCGGCAATGCGCGCGGTACGGTCGGCTTCCAGCGGGGTAATCAGGGTTTCTAATAAGGTTTGAAAATGGGCCGGCTGCTGCATCAGCGCATCAATCACCGCGCAGCGCTCGGCGTGGGCTTTATCGCGCCCCAGCACCCAGCTGTAGCCCACGGTGCCGTTGCTCAAGCGTACGGCGGCGCGGGTCAGTGTGGCGTCGCCAGCAAAAAAACGTTCTCCGGTGCCGCCCATGCGGCCCTGGAGCTGGACCAGACCGGTTTCCGGGGCGCGGATAGTTTCGTAGTCGGCGGTAATGTTCAGGGCGACCATTTTCTCCGCCAGATTGGCGGGGTCGCTGTGGGACAGCACCGACATCCAGTGCTGACGGGTCGCGGTATCGAGGTACATTCAGTGCTCCATAATAAATTCGATCATGTCGGCGCGGGTCAGGCTGACGGAGTACTCCATCGCCTGGTCATCGCCTTCACGATGGTTCAGGGTGCGCACGCACAGCAGGGGCGCCATGTTGGGAATTTCTAAGCGCTGGCTCTCTTTGGCCTGCGCGCGGCGTGCGCTGATACGGGTCTGGCTGCGTTTGAGCGCAATGCCGGTTTGCTCACGCAGGAAGTCATGCAGCGAACCGCTGCTGAAGTTTTGCAGCGTGGGCCAGAGCGTGAGGTCGGCGAAGTAGTGGTCGATAAGGCACAGCGCCACGCCGTTGACCCGGCGCAGGGTGCGCAGGTGAATCACGTTGTCGCCTTCGGTAATGCCCAGCGCTTCGGCAATATGGCTGGATGCCGGGCGCAGCACCGACAACAGCTTTTCGCTGGTGGGATGGCTGCCCTGGTCGAGCAGGTTCTGGCTAAAGCGCGCCTGGGCGTTCAGCGGGTAGTCGAACGGGCGCATCAGCACCAGCACGCCAACACCCTGACGACGCTGAACCCAGCCTTTCTCCACCAACTGGTCGATGGCGCGACGCAGGGTGTGACGGTTCACTTCAAAGCGCGCCGCCAGCTGATGCTCGGCGGGCAGGTAGTCGCCGCAGCGGTAGTTCTGGCGCAGCTCCTGTTCCAGACGCGCCGCAATCTCTTGATAACGCGTCGGATAACTGGTCGGATGTGTAGACAAGTGCATAGCCAACAAGACCTCGCTAATCAGATGAAGTGCTTACGCAAACGCTGAGAGAGGAAATCCAGCAGGCTGACGGTGATGATGATAAGCACCATCAGCGCACAGGTTTGCTGGAACTGGAAACCGCGAATCGCCTCCCACAAGGTCACGCCGATGCCGCCTGCGCCCACCATGCCGACCACGGTGGCGGAGCGGACGTTGGACTCGAAACGGTAGAGCGAGTAGGAGATTAAGAGCGGCATGACCTGCGGCAGTACGCCGTAGAGGATCTCTTCAATTTTGTTCGCCCCGGTGGCGCGAATACCTTCAACCGGGCCGGGTTCAATGGCTTCCACCGCTTCGGAAAGCAGCTTGGAGAGGACGCCAGTGGTGTGGATAAACAGCGCCAGTACCCCGGCAAACGGGCCTAAACCGACGGCAACCACGAACAGCATGGCGAAGACCATTTCGTTGATGGCGCGACAGGCGTCCATCAGGCGGCGCATTGGTTGGTAAATCCACCACGGCACCAGGTTTTCGGCGCTCATCAGGCCGCAGGGAATGGAGAGCACGACCGCCAGCGCGGTACCCCAAACGGCGATTTGCAGGGTCACGGCCATCTCGCTGAGATAGTCCTGCCACTGGCTAAAGTCCGGCGGGAAGAAGTCGGCGGCGAAGGTCGCCATGTTGCCCGCGTCTTTGAACAGCGTGACCGGGTTCATTTCCGCCCCTTTCCAGGAGACGACAAGCACCGCCAGCAGGATGGCCCAGCTGATAAGCGAGAACCAGCTGCGCTTGGGCGGGGGAACGGTGATGGTGTGTTGCATGGTTGAGCTCCGGGTTTCCTGAGTTCCCTCGCCCCTTTGGGGAGAGGGTTAGGGTGAGGGGGTCAGCTCAGTGCTGATATTCCCTCACCCCGGCCCTCTCCCAGAGGGAGAGGGGGAAAGGGTTACTGCACCGCTTTGGTCACCGACGTCATCGCGCCAATCGCCGCCGTGGTACGGTCAAGGTCGCTCAGACGCGCCTGAATCTCGGCGGTTTTAGTGGCCTTTTCCGCGTCGTTCAGCGTGCCGTTGCCCTTCACGGTCTGCATCTCTTTAAACAGCGTCAGCTGACGAATCGGCAGCAGCTGCAGGTCGCTGGAGGCGCGGAACGGCGCCCAGCCCAGACGTTCCAGTACCGCTTTCTGTTCCGGCGTTTTGCCGTAGTTCATAAAGAAGCTGTACACCTTGTCCTTGGTGGATTCAGACAGGTTCTTACGCCACACAATTGGGTCGCCTGGGATCAGCGGTGATTTCCAGATAACCTTCAGTTCTTTCAGCTTGTCCGGCGCGGAGACCTTCAGCTTGTCGAGGTTTTCGGTGTTGTTGGTGGCGACATCCACCTGCTTGTTGGCGACGGCCAGGGCGTTGGTTTCATGGCTGGCGTTAACCGTGCGTTTGAAGTCGCTGGCGGAAGCGTTGTTCTTGGCGAAGACGTAGTAGCCAGGGACCAGGAAACCGGAGGTGGAGTTCGGGTCACCGTTGCCGAAGGTCAGCTCTTTACGTTTGGCGAGCAGGTCGTTGAGGTTGTTGATTGGGCTGTCTTTGTTGACGATCAGCACGCTCCAGTAGCCTGGGGAGCCGTCGGCGGCCACGGTCTGAGCGAATACCTGACCGTTGGCGCGGTCCACCGCTTCCATGGCGGAGAGGTTGCCGTACCAGGCGATATCGACCTTGTTAAAGCGCATCCCCTGGATAATCCCCGCGTAGTCCGGTGCGAAGAAAGCGTTGACCTTCACGCCCAGCGACTTTTCCATGTCCTTCAGGAACGGTTCCCATTGCGGCTTTAAGTTCTGCTGTGATTCCGTCGAAATAATGCCGAAGTTCAGCGCCTTTTCCTGCTCTTCCGCGTGGGCTGGAGTTAACAGGGTGCTGAGGCTAAACATGCTGGTAAAGGCCAGCGCGGCAACGGCTTTATAACTCATTTCCATTCCTCATTGTGGGGACGTTAAGCAGCCTGCGCGTTCTCTTCGACGCGATTAATGCTGCGGTAGAGATGGTCAAATCGTTCGTTATCAAACTGCTGGCTGCTGCCGTCATAGAACACGTGTCCCTGACGCAGCGCGATGATGCGTTCGCAGTAGCGCAGCGCATAATCGACCTGGTGCAGCGTCACCACGACGGTGATGCCGTCGGTCTGGTTAATGTCGCGCAGCGTGTCCATCACGATGCGCGCGGATTCCGGGTCCAGCGAGGCGATAGGCTCATCGGCGAGGATCACCTTCGCCTGCTGCATCAGCGCACGAGCAATCGCCACGCGCTGCTGCTGGCCGCCGGAGAGGGTCGAAACGCGCTGGTGGGCCATGTGTGCCATGCCTACGCGGGTTAACGCCTGCAGGGCACGCTGTTTCTGCTCGCGGGTGAACCAGCTAAAGCAGGTGCGCCAGAACGGCGTGCTGCCGAGCGCGCCAATCAGCACGTTCTCCATCACGCTCAGACGGTTAACGAGGTTGAACTGCTGGAAGATGTAGCCGGTGTGGGCGCGGCTTTTGCGGATATCACGGGCCAGACGGCCCGACTGCTGCACGGTGTTACCCAGCAGTTCGATGCGGCTGCCCGGCGTTTTATCGCCGACGATAAGGCCACTCAGATGACGTAAAAGGGTGGATTTGCCAGAACCAGATGGGCCAAGCAAAGCCACCATCTCACCAGCGTGGACGTTCAAATCAATGGCGTGGAGCACCTGTTGTTGATTGAACGTTTTGTTGAGCTTTTCAACGCGAATAATCGTTTGCATGCTGAGACCCTCATTTAAGGTGGCCTCATCGTGGCGAATTAATGTGACATTTGGGTTAAGAGATAGTTACTTGAAGATGAATAATTGACCGGGGTTTGATGACAGGGCGGGAGGCCGTGGCCTCCCGCGTGGTTAGAGCGTGGGCGCTTGTTGTTTGACCACGTTAATCATCCACGGCACGCCGTAGCGGTCGATGACGCGGCCGAAGCCGTGCGCCCAGAAGGTCTCCTGCCAGGCCATCTCAACCTTGCCGTTGGCGGCGAGATTGTCGAACCAGCGTTTGCCTTCTTTGACGTCCTGGGTGTCGAGCACCAGCGTAAAGCCAGCGTAGTTAACGGCATCCGGCGAGGTGCCGTCGCTCATCATGATATCGCTGCCTGCGATGACGACGTTGGCGTGGGCGATGGCGCTATCGGGAAACGTCAGGCCGGACGGGCAGCCGCCTTCTTCATCCATGGCGGAGGGCGGCATTTCGCCGAAGGTGATTTTGTAGCGCAGTTCCGCACCCAGCGCCTGCTGATAATAGGCAATGGCATCGGCGCAGTTTCCGGAAAAGGCGAGATAGGGGCTTAACGGCATAATCGTTACCTCAGGTAAGAAGTGCTCATTAAGTGTAGTGCGTGTCGGTTCAGGGGGCGAAGCGGGGCGGGGAGGGTATTGCCGGATAAGCGAAGCGCCATCCGGCAAGACTACGTGTTAAATCAGTTCTTTTTCACAAACTCAGATTTCAGCTTCATCTGGCCGAAACCGTCGATTTTGCAATCGATGTTGTGGTCGCCTTCCACCAGGCGGATGTTTTTCACTTTGGTGCCGATTTTCAGCATCGAAGAGCTGCCTTTGACCTTCAGGTCTTTAATCACGGTGACGCTGTCGCCGTCGACCAGCAGGTTGCCGTTGGCATCTTTGACGATCAGTTCGTCGCTGTCGTGTGCCGGTTCAGCATCGTTCCACTCATGCGCGCACTCCGGGCAGATGAACATGCCGTTGTCTTCGTAGGTGTATTCGGAGTTGCATTGTGGGCAGTGGGGTAATGACATGGATATATCCTCAAAAGTGCAGTGCGAAAGGCAAAGGCCTGTAAAACGGCAAATCGCCGAAAATAGCCCTGATTATACAATAAAACCCTGCAATTGTCGGTGGTATCCGGAATTTGGTTGACGAATGGTCAGAAAACGAGGGGGTGGGGTTCCCCCTCTCCCTTGTCGGGAGAGGGCCGGAGTGAGGGTACAGCGGGCGCATTTCCCCTCACCCTAACCCTCTCCCCCAAGGGGAGAGGGGACCGATTAGTGATGCGCGGGCTGTGGTGCTGTTTCAGGTTTAGCTTCTGCAGATTGCGGTGCGCCATAACGTTTGGCGTACAGCGCGGTAATAATCGGCACCAGAATCGCGGTAACAATCACGCTGGCGGCGACCAGAGCCGTAGCGGATGCCGCAACCGGGGCAAACGACGGGTTAATCTGCGCGATGATAACCGGGTTTGCGACGGCAGCACCGGCTGCAGAAGAGGCGGCGACGCCTGCGGTACCATTACCACCGCCAATCACGCGGTCAGCAATAATCAGCGGAATACCGGTGATGATGATAACCGCCACGCCCAGCACGATACCCAGCAGGCCGGTGTCGAGGATCACGTTCAGGTTGATGGTGTTACCCAGCGCGAAGCCGAAGAACGGAATCAGTACCGGTGTAGCTTTGCTGAAGAACGCACGCAGGTCGTGGTCCAGGTTGCCGAGGGTGAAGCCAATCAGGAATGGCAGCACGGCGCCGATAAAGTGGTGCGGCTCAAAGGAGGCCAGGCCTGCGGAACCGAGGATCACCATGGTCATCAGCGGGCCGGATTCCAGTGACATCAGCACGAACGCACCGGACTCTTCTTTGGTGCCGTACTGGTTCATCAGGCTGGCGTACAGACCGCCGTTGGTCATATCCATGGCTGAAACGATCGCCAGCACGGAGAGACCAGCGAAGAAACCGGTCTGAATACCGGTGTCAGGAATAAAGGATGCCGCAATCATGGCAACCACCCAGGCGACGGCGATTTTGGTCAGTACCAGCGTGCCGGATTTGCGTAATACCGTGCCGGTAGCGCGTAAATCAATGGATGCCCCAATACAGAAGAACCACACCGCCAGAATTGGTACCGTTCCGCCAATCATACCCTTGGTGAAAGATCCGAAATATTCACCGGTTGTTGGGGCCAGGGTATTTAATACCGCGCCTAACAGTAACGGGATAAGCATCATCCCGCCAGGGATTCGTTCCATTCTTGCTTTGATTTTCATGTGACATCCTCGCTTCGTATCGCCCAGGCGACAGAAGAAGTTAAGTATAATAATTTCAGTATGTTATATGGCTATCATCTGGTGTTTTTATGCCATTTTGTTTTCGTGTTAAGAGAAACTTACGACATATTTAACGCTGTTTCGGAAGTTATAATGCATTTGTGGAAATGATGATTCAATGAAAATAAAACAGTGTTTTATATATATGGATCACATATTTCAAATGTTGACATTGAGCGCATGCAAAAGATAAAAACGGTGTGAAGTGAATGTGAAAAATTCTGAAAAAACTCTTTTCGAAATTGAGGTGAAAAAACATCGCGAAGGATGCGGTGAGTCTAGCGTTGAGCGGGAAATGAGCAGGTAAATGTGAGCGGAATATTTCGCTTTAGTAGCATGATTCAATCTTTTGTTAAGTTGATCACAATATTAATCGCTGTTAGGGTAAATAGGATTGTCCCTCAAACGGTCATTTTCCGAGGGGCGGCTTTTTAACTGACTCGCCAGCAGGCCCAACAGGTTTGATTGTCCGCAAACATCGACTCACGCAGACATGCAAACCTGCTACGCTTGGATAAACGGAACCAGCATCTCCACGGTTCCCTTTACGCACCCTCGCAAACACATCGTGTGTTTGTCGCCACTGGGTGTGCGTTCAAGGCGAAATTGAACGAGGAAAACCATGCTTAAAAGGAAAAAAGTAAAACCGATCACGATTCGTGACGTCACTATCATCGACGATGCCAAGCTGCGCAAAGCGATTACCGCAGCTTCACTGGGTAACGCGATGGAGTGGTTTGACTTCGGGGTTTATGGGTTTGTGGCCTATGCGTTAGGTAAAGTCTTCTTCCCGGATGCCGACCCCAGCGTGCAGATGATTGCCGCATTGGGTACCTTCTCCGTTCCCTTCCTGATTCGTCCGCTGGGCGGTCTGTTCTTCGGGATGCTGGGGGATAAATACGGTCGCCAGAAGATTCTCTCCATCACCATAATTATCATGTCGCTCAGTACATTCTGTATTGGCCTTATTCCCTCGTACGAGACCATTGGTATTTGGGCACCAATCCTGCTGCTGCTGTGTAAAATGGCGCAGGGCTTCTCGGTCGGCGGTGAATATACCGGGGCGTCTATCTTTGTCGCCGAATACTCCCCTGACCGTAAGCGCGGTTTCATGGGCAGCTGGCTGGACTTCGGTTCGATTGCCGGGTTCGTGATGGGTGCGGGTCTGGTGGTGCTGCTCTCCACTGCGGTGGGTGAGGCGAACTTCCTTGAGTGGGGCTGGCGTATTCCGTTCTTCGTTGCGCTGCCGTTAGGGATTATCGGCCTCTATCTGCGTCACGCGTTAGAAGAGACGCCGGCGTTCCAGCAGCACGTCGATAAGCTGGAGCAGGGCGATCGTCAGGGTCTGCAGGATGGACCAAAGGTGTCGTTCAAAGAGATTGCCACCAAGCACTGGCGTAGCCTGCTGGCATGTATCGGTCTGGTTATCTCCACCAACGTGACCTACTACATGCTGCTGACCTACATGCCAAGCTACCTGTCGCATAACCTGCACTACTCGGAAGACCACGGCGTGCTGATTATCATCGCCATTATGATCGGTATGCTGTTCGTGCAGCCGGTGATGGGGCTGCTGAGCGACCGTTTTGGCCGTCGTCCGTTTATCGTGGTGGGTAGCGTTGCGCTGCTGGTGTTCTCGATTCCGGCCTTTATGCTGATTAACAGCAACTCGATTGGCCTGATTTTCTCCGGCCTGCTGCTGCTGGCGGTGATCCTGAACTGCTTCACCGGGGTGATGGCGTCGTCGTTACCGGCGATGTTCCCAACCCATATCCGCTACAGCGCGCTGGCGAGTGCCTTTAACATCTCGGTACTGGTTGCTGGTGTAACGCCTACGCTGGCCGCCTGGCTGGTGGAGTCAACGCAGAACCTGATGATGCCGGCTTACTATCTGATGGTGGTGGCGGTGATCGGTCTGATGACCGGCGTGATGATGAAAGAGACCGCCAACCGACCGCTGAAAGGCGCTACGCCTGCGGCATCGGATATGGCCGAAGCGAAGGAGATCCTCCAGGAGCATCACGACCATATCGAGCATAAGATTGAAGATATCGATGCCGAGATTGCCGCGCTGCAGGAGAAACGCTCGCAGCTGGTGATGCAGCATCCGAAAATTAACGAGTAGGCCGTGCCCGACCCCGGGCTACCATCCCGTAGCCCGGCCAAGCGAAGCGCCGCCGGGGTTAGCGCCGAAACATACCAATAAAAAACCCGGCTGATGACGCCGGGTTTTTTGTGCTTATCGTTCGCGGAACGCTTCGGCTTTGGCCCTCAGAATCGGCTTCAGCAGATAGGCCAGAATGGTTTTCTTGCCGGTAATAATATCCACCGATGCCACCATCCCCGGAATAATAATCAGCGGTTTTTCATCGCTGCCGAGGTGGTTTTTCTCCGTACGCAGACGAATAACATAGAAGCTCTTGCCGTCTTTGTCCGTCACCGTATCCGGGCTGATTTGCTCCAGCTTAGCCTTCAGGCCTCCATAGATGGTGAAGTCGTAGGCGGTGAACTTGACCATCGCTTCCTGTCCAGGGCGCAGGAAAGCGATATCCTGCGGGCGAATTTTGGCTTCAATCAGCAGCGTATCGTCCAGCGGGACAATCTCTACCAGGTCGTTGCCCGGCTGGATAACGCCGCCGATGGTGTTGACCATCAGTTGCTGGACGATGCCGCGCACCGGTGAAGTGACCAGCGTACGGTTAACCCGGTCCTCGATGGCCTTGCCAGTAGCGGTGAGCTTGCTGAGCTCGGTGCGGGCTTCGTTGAGCTGGGACAGCGCTTCGCTGCGATAGCGGCCGCGTGTCTCACCCATTTTGCTTTCAATCTCTTTAATCGCCGCCTGGGCTCTTGGTACTGCCAGCGTCACTGACTCCAGTTGCCCGCGGGTTTCCACCTCGGAGCGACGCAGACGCAGCACCTCGACCTTCGAGATGGCCCCTTTGGCGACCAGCGGTTCAGACATGCTGATTTCCTGTTGCAGCAGCCCCAGGCTACGGCGGTACTGCTCGCCTTTGGCCTGGTAATCCAGCAGCTCCTGTTTCTTCTGCACCAGTTGCTCATCCAGGCCTGATAACTCGCTCTGAATCCGTTTGTTCACGCTGGCAAAGAGCTCCATTTCACCGTTAGCGATATCCGGCGATTTCTCCACAATATCCGGCGACAGGGTGAGGGTTTCTTTGCCATCCAGCTGCGCAGTCAGCCGTTGAATGCGCGCTTCCAGCGCCAGTCGGTCGGCTTCGGACTCCCCGGCGTTAGAGCGGAAGCGGGTGTCGTCGAGACGTAACAGCGGCGCGCCTGCTTTGACGACTTCCCCTTCGTGCACGAACACTTCGGCGACAATCCCCCCTTCCAGGTTCTGGATTTTTTGTAGGCGCGAGGAGGGAATCGCTTTGCCGTCGCCGCGCGTGACTTCGTCGATTTCGGCCAGCGATGCCCAGGCAATCATGATGATAAAGAAGCCGAGGATTGCCCACAGCGTGATACGCACCACGCGCGGAGAGTCGTCGAGTAGCGCTTTGTTCACCTCGTTTGAGGTGAGCGTTGAGGCATTTCTATCGCCAAAAAGCCACTTCATCATTCGGTTAACGTTGCGCATGAATTTGTCCCTTTTTCAGTGCGGTCATGACGCTTTCTTTCGGACCATCCGCGATGATTTTGCCGTTATCGAGGATAATCAGGCGGTCGACCAGCGTCAGCAGCGAGGCGCGGTGGGTGACCAACAGCAGCGTTTTATTGCTTACGAGCGGCGTCAGCGCTTTTTTAATCAGATCTTCGCTGGTGTTGTCCATCGAACTGGTGGGTTCGTCCATCAGGAGCACCGGCGGGTCGAGCAGCAGCGCCCGCGCCAGCGCGACGGCCTGACGCTGGCCGCCGGAAAGATTCATCCCGCGTTCCCCAACCTGCATGTTGTAGCCGGAAGGGTGGCGACGGGCGAACTCATGTACGCCAGCCAGCGTGGCTGCGCGCAGCATGGTCTCTTCATCAACATAGCTGGCACCGCTCAACAGGTTATCGCGCAGCGTACCGCTGAACAGGTGGATGTCCTGCGGTGCGTAGCCGATGTTATGCCGGACATCGTGGACATCGAGCTGGCGGGCATCAATGCCATCAATCAGGATGGTTCCCTCATCCGGCTGGTAGAAACCGACCAGCAGCTTTGCCAGCGAGCTTTTGCCGGAACCGCTACGACCGATAATCCCCACCTTCTCGCCCGGCGAAATGTTGAGTGAGATGCCGTTTAACGACATGTACTGGTTTTGTGGGTAGCGGAAACTCACGTCGCGGAATTCGATAGCGCCAGAGAGCGTTTCACGCTTCAGCGGCACTTCGTCCTCCTGCACTTCCTGGTCAAGATCCATCATGCGGTCGATGGTGGCCTTGGTCATTTTGGCGCGCTGATAGCGGGTGATCAGGCTGCAAAGCTGCCCAATTGGCATCATGGCACGGCGGTTGAGCAGGTAACAGGCGATCAGGCCGCCCATACTGAGGTTACCGGCAATAATGCTGTACACGCCCACGACAATCATCACGACGCCGGCAATTTTCTGGATCCATGCCGTCAGGTTGACCGCGAGATAGGAGAGCGATTTAACCCGTAGCTCCAGCTTGCTCAACTGGCCGATAATCTGTTCCCACTGGTACTGACGTTCGCTTTGCGCGTTGTTGACCTTAATCGCGTCCAGGCCGGTAATCGTCTCAACCAGCATGGCCTGACGTTCAGTGGAGAGGCGATAGGTTTTTTGTACTTGCTCCAGCAGCGGGCGCTGAAGCATCCAGTTAATGCCCAGCGCAATCGGATAGCAGAGCAGTGGGATCAGGGCGAGCGGGCCGCCAATAATACCGATAACCAATAAAATCAATAAGGTAAATGGGAAGTCGATGAGCGCCGTCAGGGTGAATGACGAGAGGAAATCACGTACCGACTGATACTCCTGGAACTGCTGCGTGAAGCCGCCAACTCGCTGTGGCCGCTCTTTCATCTTCATGCCCAGCAGGCGTTCAAACAGCGCTGCCGAAACGATGAGATCGGTCTTTTTCCCCGCGATATCAAGACAAATACCGCGTAATACCTTCAGAATAAGATCAAAAACAAAGGCGATCGAGATACCTATCGCCAGCACCCAGAGCGTGGCGGTGGCCTGGTTCGGCACCACGCGATCGTAGACGTTCATCACGAACAGCGGCGTGGCGATGGCGATCACGTTGATGATAAAACTGGCGACAACAGAGTCCAGATAAAGGTATTTCGACAGTTTTAACGTGTCTTTAAACCAGGAACGGGTGCGTGGAATCGTCGCCGTTGGCTGGCGGTCGTATTCGTGTCCTGGCTGGATAAAAATGGTTTTTCCGCTGTAGTTTTCTGCCAGGGCTTCGCGCGCAAGTAAAATTTCGCCGCCTTCCGTTTCGGTTGTCAGAAGACGGGCGCGCTGCTGGTCATCCCATTCGATCAGTACGGCGGCCTGATTGTTTTTAAGGAGTACAATGGCGGGTAGCGAAAGGGCGGTGATCTTATCCAGCGGTCGCTGTAGTACGCGTGCTTTGAGCCCTGCGCGCTTTGCGGCGCGGGGAAATGCGCTTAGCGTGAGCCGATGTTCATCCAGCGGCAAACCGCCGGTTAATACGTTGCGACTGGTCACGATGTTGTGCAACTGGCAGACGATCATCAGCGAATCGAGCAGGGGATCATAATGATTTTGCCGCGGATCGTGCCTGATGGTGTTATCTGTAGATGAAGTGACTTGCTCAAGTGGATCAGTATTAGACGCCATAGTCAGACCTTATATACCAGCGAAAAATTTGCACCGGCTAAAGAGTATAAGGGGTTATCTTACCGCGAAGTAAGATAACCCACTGGCCCAGAATTGATTATTTCAGATCGGGTAAATTGCTGTGTGCCGTCTGTTGTTCATCAACCGGCTGCGCGGCCGTTGGTGCCTGAATATTCAGCTGCTTTAACAGATCGCCAATACGCGCGTTGATGCGGTAGGTGGTGAACATCTCCACAAACTGCATTTCGACGTAGCGGCGCTGGGCAGTGAACACTTCGTTCTCGCTGTCCAGCATATCAAGCAGGCTACGCTCACCGATGCTGAACTGCTCCTGATACGCGGTGCGCACCACGGCACTGCGATCGGCGTAGTCTTTGGCGATCGGTACCTGCTGTTTGGCGTTCTGCCAGGCGTTCCAGGACAGACGTAACTCTTCATCCAACTGACGAAGGGCATTGCGTTTGACGTCCTGCGCTTCCTGCATTTTGTAGGCATAAGATGACAGTTGTGCTTTATCGCTGCCGCCATTGAACAGGTTGTAGTTCATACGCACCATCGCCTGCCACTCCTGATCGTGACCACGCGTACCGTCGGTGTTGTTATCCATACGGCGGCCGAGGTCGACATCCACACTCGGGTAGAAGCGGGATTTCGCGGCTTCGTACTGCTGGCGGGTGGCTTCAACGTCCGCATCGGCCTGCTTGAGCAGCGGGCTGTTTTCCAGCATCTGTTTACGGGCTTCTGCCTGTGAGCCCGGGACTTTGGTCGTCATTGGCATTGACAGGTCGCTGGCCTCTTTACCAACCACACTGTAGTAGTTGGCCTGGGCATCTTCGAGGTTGGTTTGTTCGGTCAGCAGGTTGTTTTTCGCCTGCGCCAGACGCGCCTGCGCCTGTTCAAAGTCAGCCTTACGGCCTACGCCCTGTTCGGTGCGCAGGCGAATTTGATCAAACACGCGTTCGTGGTTTTTCAGGTTATCCTGCGCCAGTTTCACCATTTTTTGACGCATCAGAACGTCGAGATAGCTTTGAATGGCATTCAGCGCGGTCAATTCACTGGTGTTCATCACCGTGTAGGCCCGGGAGTTCACGGTCGCCTTTTGCCGGGCTACCTCGCTGGTGGTGGCAAAGCCGTTAAACACATTCTGACGCAGATTAAGGCTGGACTCGCTGCGGTTCAGGTTGCGACGATGATCGTTGGCCGCGCGGGTGCTGGCATTATCGGTCTGCTCCCAGCCGGTACCGGCGGAGAGGTTTAAAGTGGGCAGATAGCCGCCTTTTGCCGCCCGTAAATCCTCATCGGCAGAATAGCGGCTGTTAACTGAAGCACTCACCTGCGGGTGCCAGATCAAGCTGTCTTTGACGGCCTGTTCCAGCGTAGCTGCACTCACGCTGTTGGCGAACAGCAGCGGCAGAGAGAAGCTGGTTAATACCCGAATGTGTTTGTTCATCATGTCGTCCTTTCCTTACGTTTATTTCCCTGGCTAGTGGATTTTGGCCACCAGAGGTAATGTCATTAGACAAAAAGTAAAAATGATTAGTGTCGTTAATGGAGCCGATATGGCCCCATGTGCATCACGATTCAATATCAGGTTTAGTGATTAAATCCTCTGCCTGATAATCACTACCATCCCAGGCCGCATGGCTATCCTCTGTTGGGACTGGCTCAATATTGCCAGGCGGGGAAGCCACCGGTTCGGTCCTCTCCGTTACTTGAATGAGCTTACTGATATCTGACTTATCAGCGCCGATAATAATATCATCTAATGCTAAGGGTTCATCCAGACCAATAATGGTGGCTATGGTGAGCTAATAATAAAAAGGGTCGGCGGGTACCGACCCTAATGCATTAAGCATCCGTATCAGGTTGCGGTATTAAATGATCCAATTCCGCAATATTATGGGCATTCCAGCTATCAGCCCCCTCACTACCAGAACTTTCCGCCGGAACATCCTGAACGTGTCCCGCCGTCTCGGTATTTTCCGCTGGCGCGTCTACCTGAATCATTGAACTAACATCATTCGCGCTGTCATTGTGGATAATATCGCTGAGATCGATAGTCTCTGCTTGAGGCGTATCTGTTGCCGCTGTTGAAGTAGATTTATCCTCTAGCGGCTCAACATCCTGAGCGGAATCGCCCTCATGCAGGTGGCTATCAATATCACCTAGCAGCATGCTCAACGATGTCTCAGGGCTTTCGTTTGCGACGCTCTGCACCTGGGACGCATCTTGTTCAATAGCACTGAGATCGATAGTTTCATTGTCAATCAACAGGGCAGCGTTGTCCTGATCTGTTGTGGCATTGTCGCTCGTCGAGTCCGTTTCCTCTGCCTGACCGGCAGTGTCTAACGTCGCGTTATCGGCGATGTTATCCGTCGGTTCGGTGGTGTCGGTATTCACGGTATCGCCTGGATCGGTTGTTGCCGTATGCGTATCGTTACTGCTCAACTCCGTCAGGTTCGCGGAGTCGCTTTCCGTCGAATGATCGTTTGACGATACATCGTCGGTATGTTCGGTTGAGTCAGCGGTGCTGACGTGAGCCAGAGTCGTGTGGTGAGCGTCTTCCTCCGCCGACAGCGCATGAGTCGAGTCGTCCGCGTGGCTATCTTCACCGCCAGCGAGTATGACCGAGTGATCGCCGCTGTTAGCATCAATCGGCCCGGAAGACGGCGATGAGTCGTCAACGTCGGTGACAACATCAACTTTGATCGATCCCAGATCGGTTATCTGCGTCGACGAGGTCAGGGTTAAATGCGCATCGAGGTGGCTACCATCTGGAACATCGATGGTTAGATTCCCCTTGTCATCGGCCGTGTAGTCAACGCCCTGATAGTTGACGGTAGCTTTCGGCGCTAACCCACTGAATTTGATTGAGGTAATGTTGTGATCGCTGCTTCCCTCAATATTCGCATCAATATTCAGATCGTACTGCCAGGAGACTTTACTGTCGGAATGACCGGGATCCAGGCCTTCTTTCCCCGTTCCGGAGATAATTTCAGTTAAGCGGTTATTACCATAAAACGTTTGTCCATTAACGGTAAGGTTGACGCTTTCGATGTAGTTAATGTTGCCATTGACGTTTTTTGTGCCATCCGTGTTGCTCCACGACGAGTCGCCAGGGACAAAGATGTAGTCGTGCGCAGTACTGCTGCTGGGTTCGCGGTTACCGTTGACCGCATTCATCGCATGCTGGGTATTATCTCCCTGCGTGTAGGTACTGCCATCGTGCAGAATAAAGATATCGGATTTACCCACGGTACCATTCGCGTTACCGGAGGTGTATTCATGGATGTTGGATGAAGGGATATCCTTAGAAACATATTTCCCAACATCGCCTTGAGACACCCACACAACGACATTCGCCCCAACCGCAACAATCATACCGCTGCCGTCGACATCAAAGCCGTTGCCGCTAGGATCTTTGCTGCCGCCGTTAACCTCGATGACCTTTGTAGGGTTAGAGGCGGTAAAGTTGACGTTGAGGGTGATGTCGGAGTCGGCGTCCGAGTCAGCATCAGCATCGGCGTCGGCATCGGCATCCGCATCGGCGTCGGCATCTGCATCGGCGTCCGCATCAGCATCAGCGTCGGCATCTGCATCGGCGTCAGAATCCGCATCGGCATCGGCATCGGCATCGGCATCGGCATCGGCATCCGCGTCGGCATCTGCATCGGCATCGGCATCCGCATCCGCATCGGCATCAGCGTCCGCATCTGCATCTGCATCCGCATCGGCATCGGCATCGGCATCCGCGTCGGCATCAGCGTCGGCATCCGCATCCGCGTCCGCGTCGGCATCGGCATCCGCATCGGCATCCGCATCAGAATCGGCATCAGCGTCCGCATCTGCATCCGCATCGGCGTCCGCATCTGCATCGGCGTCCGCATCGGCGTCCGCATCAGCATCAGCATCCGCATCAGCATCAGCATCCGCATCGGCGTCGGCATCCGCATCCGCGTCGGCATCCGCATCCGCATCCGCATCCGCGTCGGCATCTGCGTCAGCATCTGCATCGGCATCCGCGTCGGCATCCGCATCCGCGTCGGCATCTGCGTCCGCGTCCGCGTCGGCATCTGCATCCGCATCGGCATCGGCGTCGGCATCTGCATCGGCGTCTGCATCCGCATCGGCATCTGCGTCGGCATCTGCATCGGCATCGGCATCGGCATCGGCATCTGCGTCGGCATCTGCATCGGCGTCGGCGTCCGCATCTGCATCGGCGTCTGCATCAGCGTCCGCATCGGCGTCCGCGTCGGCATCCGCATCCGCATCTGCATCGGCATCAGCATCAGCATCAGCATCGGCGTCCGCATCGGCGTCGGCATCTGCGTCCGCATCCGCATCGGCATCTGCATCGGCATCTGCATCGGCGTCCGCATCAGCATCAGCGTCGGCATCAGCGTCGGCGTCCGCATCCGCATCCGCATCGGCATCAGCGTCCGCGTCGGCATCTGCATCTGCATCCGCATCGGCATCGGCATCCGCGTCGGCATCCGCATCGGCGTCGGCATCCGCATCGGCATCCGCATCGGCGTCGGCATCTGCATCCGCGTCGGCATCCGCATCTGCATCTGCATCGGCATCTGCGTCCGCGTCGGCATCGGCATCAGCATCGGAATCCGCATCGGCGTCAGAATCGGCATCAGCGTCCGCATCGGCATCCGCATCGGCATCGGCATCCGCATCGGCATCTGCATCCGCATCGGCGTCTGCATCGGCATCGGCATCGGCATCGGCATCAGCATCAGAATCGGCATCGGCGTCAGAATCGGCATCAGCGTCCGCATCGGAATCTGCATCGGCATCTGCGTCCGCGTCGGCATCTGCATCCGCATCGGAATCCGCATCGGCATCCGCATCGGCGTCGGCATCTGCATCTGCATCGGCATCGGCATCCGCATCGGCATCGGAATCCGCGTCGGCATCCGCATCGGCGTCGGCATCTGCATCGGCGTCGGCGTCCGCATCTGCATCGGCATCCGCGTCGGCATCCGCATCGGCGTCGGCGTCCGCGTCGGCATCTGCATCCGCATCGGCATCGGCATCCGCGTCGGCATCTGCATCGGCGTCAGAATCGGCGTCTGCATCCGCATCGGCGTCCGCATCGGCGTCCGCATCGGCATCGGCATCCGCATCGGCGTCGGCGTCGGCATCGGCATCAGCGTCGGCATCAGCATCAGAATCGGCGTCAGAATCGGCATCCGCGTCCGCATCGGCATCTGCATCCGCATCCGCATCGGCGTCGGCATCGGCATCGGAATCGGCATCAGCATCGGCGTCAGAATCGGCATCAGCGTCCGCATCGGCATCCGCATCCGCGTCGGCATCAGCATCAGAATCGGCATCAGCGTCCGCATCGGCGTCGGCATCGGCATCAGCATCGGAATCGGCATCCGCATCGGCGTCAGAATCGGCATCAGCATCGGCATCAGCATCGGCATCGGAATCTGCATCCGCATCCGCATCGGCGTCGGCATCGGCATCGGAATCGGCATCCGCATCGGCGTCAGAATCGGCATCAGCGTCCGCATCCGCATCTGCATCTGCGTCGGCATCAGCGTCGGCATCCGCATCGGCATCAGAATCGGCGTCAGAATCGGCATCAGCGTCCGCATCGGCATCCGCATCCGCATCGGCATCCGCATCGGCGTCGGCATCCGCATCGGCGTCGGCATCTGCGTCCGCATCCGCATCCGCATCGGCATCTGCATCGGCGTCCGCATCAGCATCCGCGTCGGCATCTGCGTCTGCATCAGCATCCGCGTCCGCATCAGCATCCGCATCGGCGTCTGCATCGGCATCGGCGTCAGAATCGGCATCAGCGTCCGCATCGGAATCTGCATCGGCGTCTGCATCGGCATCGGCATCGGCATCCGCATCGGCATCCGCATCGGCGTCTGCATCCGCATCGGCGTCGGCATCTGCGTCGGCGTCCGCATCGGCATCCGCATCAGCATCGGCGTCTGCATCGGCGTCCGCATCTGCATCAGCGTCCGCATCGGCGTCCGCGTCGGCATCTGCATCCGCATCTGCATCCGCGTCGGCATCAGCATCAGAATCGGCATCAGCATCGGCATCGGAATCTGCATCCGCATCCGCATCGGCGTCGGCATCGGCATCGG